>JBIKMG010000027.1:0-22804 GCA_044359385.1 Coxiellaceae bacterium | reverse complement strand
CATCCAGAAACACATCCTTTTATTGATGCTTCTGCCTTATTTCGCATCATGGAGGATAAATACAAAACGGCTAAAACAACAACTGCTACTCAATTAACTGCTACGGAATTGACTGCATTTGATGTACGTCCTGCTGATTTAGAAGCCCAAGGTGCTGACCTATTTATATTATTAACCGCGTGTCGTCAACACACCTGCCAGCACCTGCACCTTATTTTACAAGCAATTAGCACTGATACCTACCGGCATGCTTTGTTAAATTCAAATTTGTTATTACCTGCCATTTGGTTAGACTTACAACGAATCGCAACGACTGATCAAGAAAAAAATGCATTAAATACCCTTTTAAACACCTGGTTGTATGAACCTCAAACCGGCTTCATTAACCAGAAGAAACTAACTTATCTACTTGAAGCTGCGTCACTGGAATTTGAAAGTCTTGAGCATCAGGGAAGTGATGCCCTAGATGGAATGGATTTAGCCCTATTTAACCACTTATTTTCGGAAGTGATAGATCCTTCCGAAAAATTAGCAGAGCTTTTTCCTGACAACTTGAATTCATGGACTGAAAAACAAATTGCACAGCGATTGTATGCGGCAGTAAAATTAAATCTTTCTTTTTCAGACGCAGTTTCACGTATACAACAACGACTACCGAATAATTTGCCTAAATTAGCAGACGCACTCGCATATTTTCATACCACCTTCGTAACGCCTTGTTTGAGCGATAGCACACCCAATCAATGCCCGAAAAGCGACGAGTGCCTATTTAATATTAACAAAGAATATGCCTGCATTCATTCCATTCTAACAAACTGCACAAAGTATGTCTCCGAGTTATTGGCAATAACGGACCCCACAGCCAGAAACGAGACGTTAAACACCCTGCAAAGCGTGGTATCCGCTAACCCTAGCTTAGCTAAAAGCGTTGCAGCAGCTGTTAACATTAAACTTCAAGAGCTAAACAAAGATACGCGATCGGCAGCAACCTTTGGCGTCGCGATCGGTGCCATGACGAGCACTTTGACCCTGGGGCTCTTAATAGCAACCTCTGTTTTTGCAGCTGTTGTATTCCCTATTTTAATTGCCGTCGCTGTTTTAGCGATTTGTGTCGGGATTGCTGTACTCATTTCTCACTGTAAACAAAAACCAGAACGAGAAAAGCTTCATAACTTGAACAACACCCTAAAGCCTAAAGACGCAGCCAGCCAACTCGGTATGTTTCGTCCTAAGAGATCAAAATCTGAAGACACTCCTAGTCAATTCGCACCTAGTTCTAATGGGTATATTAGGCAACTAGATAGTAATTCTCCGAGGGCTGTAGTGTAAAGGCACTTAGAAGATTGTTATGCCACATACGGATATAACTGGTCAACAAAATAGATCTCTGCCATAGGTATCCCATTAAAAGAATGATTCCAAGCGAAGGAGTAACCACTGATTCCTTTGAAAGCTACCCATTCGCTCACCCTCAATTTCTCTGAAACATGATCACAACTAACACAGACACTCGTGATCAAATCATTTTCATAACATGTCGGCCCATAAAAATCCACCGTCACCATCTTGTCAGAGTTTTGTTGTTCATAAACATATTCAGGATCTGACCATTTGAGATGACATTCGTAAGATAAGTCCGTTGTAACTGCATACCGAACACTTGTAATCTGTTTAATAAATTTAATCTGAGCAAACGCAAACCCTGAATCAACCGAAACAAATTTCCCAGGTTCTATAATAATCGTACATTGACTAGGTAATATATTTCTGAGCTCTTTTAGCAAAACCAAGATTTGATTCTTAGATAATCTCGAAAAACCACCACCCAAATTAATATACTTGAAATCAGTTTGAATTTCATACATCTTGTCTAGAATTTTATGCGCTGTCCATATGTAATCTTGGACCAAATTTTTATCCGATCCATTGTGGATATGAACGCCAGCAAACATGTTTTGATCTGAACTAGATAAATGATCCAGGTGTGATCCAAAACGACTGGGATGAACATGGTTATTAGACCCTGTAATTGGCAAATCTAAATCAGTGTGACTTAATCTCAACATGAACTCGACTTCCCCTTTAAATGGACGCAACTGCTCGAATATTTTTTCAGATATAGAATCTAGACTATAAAATATTTTATTTGCTCTTCTGGAAAAGAGTTCAATATTTTCAACTTGGATTGTGGGGTCAGTGATTGCCAGATAATCTGGAAAAAAACCAGTCGGCAATAAATCAAGCTCATTTACATTTGATATCTCAAATCCATGTACATAATGACTGATATGCTTAATTAATTCCAGATGTGGAAATGACTTAACAGGAAATAGAAAAATACAGCCATGTTGATCTGATATCTGTCGAAGAAATTTAAGTTTATCTGTGATGAAATCACGATCATAAATGATTAACGGAGTTTTTTTACCCAAAGCCAACTGAAATAAAGATTCAATCATTGCCAAGCATCCCCAATTTAATAAAACAGGAGTGTATTATTTTAGAAAATGGCTCCCAAAGAGACTCACAGCTTCCGACATATAATCTCAAATAACCGGTATTTTCATACGTTGCTTCAGCTTCTTGATCAACAGGTATCGAGGCTGTAATTCTTGGGAAGGTAAAGCCAAAACTCAAACCTTCAGCAAGAGGAAAATTATCATTCTTTGCTATCTTCATAATGGTATCAACTATAGAAGCCAATTCAGTACGCCTGTCTTTGGCACCCACAATATCAAATTCACAAACAACACAACCACCAGTGCGACTCATCTTCTTTGACTTCTCAAAATCAGAGTGTGTCAAAAGTCCGGGAAAAATAACTCTAGCATGAGAGCTCAACTTCTGCTGTAAACTGTTAGCAAGAAGCCATGCATTCCTTTCAATACGAATAATTCGATTAATAATGATAGCGCTTGTGTAGTCTGGGAAAAATGCTGTACTGAATTCCGTCAAAATCACCCCCATATGTCTGCGAAACAATTTCAAGTTCACATCATGCGCACAGCTAGAGATTATCAAACCTGCAAGTGTTATATCTAATCCCATCTGCAGATATTTAGAGCAACTTTCAACATAAAATATTCGGTCCTTTTTCGAAAACTGTTTTATATATCTCCCCCCCAGAGGTAACATGGTTCCATCTACGACAAAATAGGGACAATCACGATAGTCATTGAAATAGTTTAGGATACACTCTATATCGATAATTCGTTGATTAACCGTATTAGATAACACATCTAAAAAAACAACTTTCGCACTTGTTTCCTCAATGAGATCGATCAATTCGCAACTATCATACGTACTCGACACAACCACTCTTAACCAATCGATTTTTCGTAATGAGTCTCTAAATTCAAAATATATATCTGGGCCTAACAGTATCGTGTCTCCAGGCTTTAACACGACTTTTGTTAGCATGAATTCTATCAAAGACAATGCGGCCATTCCTGAATTTGTGAATGTACAAGAATATTGAGAATCATTCAACCCTACCAGTTTTAACATTTTTCTTTCTAAATTTTCTATAGGCACATGCCCCCACCGTTCATAAGGAATTTCGCGTGATTGACGCTCATCTATACGAAAGAAGGAAGGTAAAGCAACTTGTGACGACGAGGGTGTCCGCCAATTACAACAAAGGTTGGTCATCGCAAGCAACTGAATCAAAACACGAATCTCTGATTCCACTTTAATAAGGCCTTGAACAGAAAAAATTTTCTGATCTAGTTTTTTTTGCAATTCGATAAGAATATTTTTTGCGAAACTAAGATTTTGACGCACAATTACTCGAATGTTATCTGATAGTAAAAAATTTTCTTGATCACAGTACTCTTCGTATGTAATAAACGAGCAGCTTACTCGCTCCATGCACTTAAGTAATTTATTCGTCAAATCCAAAAAATCAGATTGCGTAGCGCTTAATGTTATCTTAGTTTGATCGTTTGTAGATATCTCCATAAACTTATATATTCCTCTTAGAGTTAAATAAAATAATGCTCATTTTCGATATTTACTTTAACCGATTCAAATACACGAATTACTCTTTCTCGGTAAGAAGCAGATGATCTCTCTTGGCATAATTTATTCAAATAATTAACATTTTCAAATAGCTTCTTGGATTCTGAGTTAAAAAAATCTGAACTTTTTCCCCCAGGAATTTGCTTTAAAATATACTGAAAGATATCACAAACATTACTGGTGCCTATAACAACAAAACGGTTGAGGTATTTAATAATCGTATTGATGATGGAAAGAGTTTCTTCATAATATCCAGCATCAGAATGGGCGCACAAATCATGCTCTAATCGATTGCAGAGACTACTGACAATAATATCAATTTTATGATTAAACATCCCCACCTCTATATCTATTTTACTCTGTATTTTATACATAATTTTATTCAAAGATTTACGCCAATTTTCAAATATCTCAGCATAGGCACTACTTTCTAAAGACAAAAGAGACTCAATCTCTGGAAAAAGATACTCAATTTCTGTAATTGAAGCCTTTGAAGAAAAAGGGAGTGACTGATGAAATTGATGAAAATCATTTTTTCTTTCGAGGGCTATCAATAAATGAGCAATAAAGTCTTTATGAGAAAGCAATTCGGAACTAGTCTCAGTCAACTTCATTAAGCCTAACCTGCTTGAAATTTTATCCAACGATTTCTTCACCATTTTATTTGCTAAAAATTCCAAATTTATATTCATATTTTTCAGTACATGAGATAAATTATCTTTAATCTGAAAGAAAAAAGCTATCAAGCTACCATTTTCATATATCTCCGATATGGCCGTTAATAGATTTAGCTTGTCCATAGCGGCTGTAGCTTCTGGTTCTTCCGTCACGTTTTTTTGAATTGCAAGTATAGTTTTTTCTGAAAAATGTGGGCTGCTTAACTTAAAGTTTCTGTATATTTCATCTACAAGCAAATAAGATTTTGCTGAAATATCAAATTCACTATTCGCTATACCATTAAAAAAATTTTCATTTATCTTCTTCATTGCATTTTTAAAAATAAAATTAACATCCATAATAAGTGAATCAATAACCCCCAAAAAAATCTTCCTATGTTTACTATTATGTGGTATCGATGAACATTTCATTTCTGTTCGCTGTTTTTTTGGCAACTCTAGTAGCTGACTTTCATCTTTAAGCAGGATTATGTTATTCCAAGCCTCTTGAGAAGAAAAAAACTTAAGCACGTCATTTTCTATTAAATTTATATTATTTTCATTTTCATTTAATATAAGATTAATAGTTTCTTGAATTAATTTAGTAGAGCATTCAACTGAAAAATTAGTGAAACATAAGAAAATATTTCTTATATCTTCATTTAATTCATCTATTATCTGTGACAGATGCTTAATTAAATTAATGACCCCTTCTGAATTTTCATAAAAATAGCGAAGTGGCATTTGAATTGCAAAAACTAGCGATTTGGATTTTTGAATTATCTGTCTTAAAATATATGCATCAATGAAGCTCTTTTTTTCATTGCGCTCTAAATAATTATAATATGCCATTACAACATTATCTTTTTTCTGCTCTAGCCTTAGAGCGCAATTCGAAACATTTTCTTTATAGAACTCTAGGTTATACGCTGTTTCGTGATTAAATTTCACAATGAAATCTTGACTAAAAGAAATGTGACGATTGACCTCTAAAAGCTGATTTATTATCGCTTGTTTTTCGTCCGAATTAACAAAAATACCCTCACTGAAATCTGAAAAATTCACTTCACCTTTCATTACACCAGATATAACGCTATCAATCCCTATATCATTATATTTATCCGTTAGCAAAAAATTTAATATGGTAGTATAAAAATTTTTATACTGATCCAAGAAAACTTCTAACTTATTTCTATCAACATGGTAAATCCCATACAAAATGCTGAAATTTATTTTATCGTTTTTCTCTTCTTGCCCTATCCATAACCTTACACTGTCGAAAGCATCAATGTTTATTTCATGGTTTAGCGTCGTTTCTATGTTTTTAAAATTAACATCATGAACCCGAACGAATGCTTGGTCAAAACTAATATTGAATATATCGTGCCCGACTATTTTTGTTAGTTCACTAATAGGATAGTCCCTAAATTTTACTTTATTTTCTTTCATCGACCGAAAAAAGTCTCTCGGTTTTAAAATTAAGTCTTCAATGGTTATTATTTTTTGGAAATTATATGGCGTGGCTGATGTGTTTATTTGCGACCCGTAAATAGGATTGTAACATTCGGGAACTGACGTTGAGTAGCTAACACAAAACTTTCTACAACCTGTTCTCGCAAAGATCAGTAATGCAAACACACTCTGCCCAAAAATATAAGGAGTAACCCTGTACTTACGTTTGAGCATTTCCAATTGCTTAGTCACTTTGCAATCAAAGTTAAATCTTAACTCTCCTATACCCGTCAATCGTTCCATAGTTAATGTTAGATTCTCTTTGCACAAATCAGGCTTCTTCCCGGTTTTTTTCAGCTCAAGGAATGATAAACTGACAGCCTCACACCCAGCTAAATGTCTTTTCCAAAACAACTTGTATAGATCCGCTTGGTTAGTGATCGCATAATTCAATTTATTGAACATATTAATCAACATTTCTTCTTGGGTAGTTATCGAAATAGGCGATCGATAATTCTGGTTATTATAGTAATTTGTGATTTCATGCTGAAGATTATAAGCAGCGAGTCCGTTTAAGATTGCATGATGAAAAATTAATAATAAGCGGTGCTTATTATCACTATATCGAATGACACCAAATCGATACAATGGACCTCTTTCCATATGAAAAGGTTTTGAAATGTATGTAAGTAACTCACCATTATTCAAGACCTCTGAAAAGTAATCCACACTGCAAACCGAAGGATTTTTAGCCCACACCAACCCATTCGCTGAATCGTCTACATGGCTATTTAATATCAAAGAATCCTCTACCAACCGTTTCATTGATTGTACAAACAAGTTTATATCAAACGAACCATTTAGGTACTGATCTGAAAGAATGTGATTATGGATATTATTAGGAAATTCCTTCCACTGATAATAATACTGCCTGCTATACGGTGACAAGCTTATCAATCTCATGAACTATAAACACCTTACAAATTAACTGGAACAGACCAGACAACTTGCCTGTCTCCATGCTCAGGAATCCAAGCAATTCTAGCCACGCATATTGACTAACCTAAGGAGCTGCCTATGAACCAGTTGGAATTGAAGGCTGATTTTTTGCACCTGCCACACTATCAGTCTGAGACTTTTTCTCTTGAGCACTACTCTTCCTAGGCGTGTTTTTCTGTCCACCACCTGAAGATAAAAGCCCATACGGTGAATCGCTAGTTGATTTCCCTTCAACGATCCCAAAACCTATTCTAGGGACAAATTTTGATAAAATAGATCGCTGAATTTTCCTGATAACATCGTCATTGCCATTTGGACACTGCATTATATCTTTGACGCGTCTTCTGTAGTCAGATGTAACCTCATTCTTCTCTCTGGCAAAGTCTCGTAGATAATAGGTAGGCAGCGCTTGATTGAGGATATTACATCGAGCCGCCACTCTTCCGCCAGGCGCACAGGAGTCAGTGGTAACAGGATAGCTTTGCGTGACATTTTGATACTCTGTTCTCGAATCCTTACCACTACCCACGACATAACTCTGACTATAAGTGCTATAATGCCACCCATTACCATTCTTACCACCAACGCCAGCGGTACCATGCTGCCCATCTTTCCCGTCCTTGCCTGCTTCGCAAGATACCGTACACTCCTGAGTAATTTCTTGCATATTACCCCAAATCTCGACACTCCCGAAATTACCTGCACGACCAGCGGCACCACCAGCTCCTGCATTACCACCACTTCCACCTAACTTTCCATTGCCACTTTGTCCCGCTGGCGAATTTTCACCGGCTAGACCATCGGATCCATTGCCTGCATTTTGACCATTTCCACCATTACCACCATTGGCTTCTATTAACAATCTCTTTAAACCGGTAAAAACCATCCCCTTTCCGTAAAAACACCCTCCACTCTGGCCAGGCAACCCAGGCAACCCGTCTTCACCAGCCCTGCCACAACCCGACTCATCAACCCCCTGACCATCATCAGCCTTCATATCGTGGTCTTCAGCATGCACACCGCTCAAGTTAATACGAACCGATTTCTCAATAAACCAGTGTGGCGCAACAATAATCATGTTAACACCTGGAAAATCTAGATCTTGATCGAAGTAAACTGCACTGAATGCCTCTATCTTAATCCACTGGGTAACCCCTTTTATAACACGATTTTGGCTAACTAATTCGCTTATTTTAATGCAATTACCTACTATCCGCAGGATTTGCACATCCGCACCATCGACTTCCATATCATGCTTATCTGAGTCGTTCCACGTGCTACTAATCAATTCATTTACCTGTTGCACTCTCGATTGGTTTTTTTCAAGCAGATTCTGCTGGGCTCCAGGAACGGTCTTAGTCATAAATTCTGCAAATGTATCCTTTGTCACACCCTTAATAAACTGTGGCGGCGGCGTACTACTGATCAGATAATCATAAACTGTCAACAACTTTTCATACCACTGAATCCATGAACTAACTTTACCAATATCACTGCGCACAACATCTAAAGTCGCTGAATTAATGATAAGATTCGGATAATCAACAGAACTCATCTCTAGCCGCTGCGCGAGATCTACAGGAAACCCCTTATAATTACGAACACTCATAAACTTAGCTACACTAACAACGTCATTAGCTAGCATGGATCCCAAGCCGTCAAACAATAAACGTAACCCTTTTAGTAGATCATCAACCTTAGGGTAGCCCGCATTCAACGCCTGTCTCGCAGCATAGGTCGGCATAAAGTTTGAAAATGTTTCTATTTGACGCTGGGCAGTCGTCAAAAAAGCTTTTCTTTTGTCTATTTCTTTAATAATTCGATCAAAACTGATACCTATCAACTGGTTGATATTAGTGAGATCAAACCTCAAGTCTTGAAGTGTATCGTTGCACAGCTGCAACTCATCCGTTGATAGCTGAAACTCAAGAAATGCGCGAACAAGTGCAGCCAATCCGCCCCCACTCTTCTCCGCCGCATTTTTACCCACTAAAAAATCATCCCTAAACTTTTCCAGCTCCCCCATTGAAGCACCATCTAATTTACAACTAACCTTAGCCTCAAGCGCAGTAACAGCAGTTCGTATTTTTCCGTCTATCGTGCCAGATAGTGACCCCAATACTCTATCCAATGTTGGCTGTATCAGGTCACGTACAGAACTAACGGCTAACTTTTCTTCATCGAGACACTGCTCACGGGCAATACTCTTGAAAAAAATCAACGATGCGACTCTGTTCCTTATCACACTCAACCGAACATCAAATGCTGTATATGAAATAGCGTCCAGCAAAGGAAGTAGCTCCTCAACACTAGCGATGGCATCCAAAGCCCTAAAGAGAAGTGGTTTTACTAATTGAACTAACGTTGCAAACTGCTCCTCTCGAATCAACCGTTGCGCCTCTTCAGCGATGGAACTCAATAGCAAGGAAAGCTCATCTCTCATCATGCTGTGAGTACGATTAAACACAAGGTGTATCTCGTTTTGCGTTTCTGGCCTAATACCAACCCTGACCTCTACTCGATCAATGAAAGGAACTCTATCAAGATTTGAAAGAATATTGCTTCTATCACCAGCAGGTATTGGCCCCTCTTCTTGAGGTGAATGGAACACCGAAATTCTATTTAAACCGCTAATCAAATACCTAAGAATTCTGGTCTGCTCAGGCTCCAAAGCAACTTGATCGAGTAGTTTTTGCAACGAATTAGGGATCAGACTCGTAGCCTCGACATCTGGTAACAACCGACACTTCGTTACGACCAATGAGAGGCAACCTAGAAATGGTTCCGCACTTCCAAATAACCTTACCAAAGCAGCCAAGAGCGCAATTAATCTCTGGCCACGAGCATCTTCAAAAGCTGACGCCTCAATAACAATCACTATCTTAAATGAATCTGAAACTCCAAAAATTTGCTTGATAAAGAACGCATCCGCTATGTTCTGAACATGCCCGGTATTACCCATAAAACCAGGGCAGTCCCAGTAAAGTGATCCCTCTTTTTCCCAGGCATGAGGGATAGTTGTCTCAGAACGAAGTCCTTGACCAATAACAAACCCTGTATCGTTACCATCAACGCGACTGACTACAAACCCATAACTCAACCCCATCTGTCTGCGTTCCCCAACCAACTCAACCCCAGAGAGATAGTTTAATAGAGAGCTCTTCCCCGACCCAGTATCCCCAATGAAAACAACGGATCGCCGAGCAGGCTGGATTTGAGCTCCACCCTCGTCAATCAGTCTAACTACTTTCTCAATATCAGCATCACTCATTACGTTCATTACTAGGATCCTTAATTAAACCCTTTCTTTTTTAGAGGGGTCAAGATGCGGCAATTTTATAAGATATTAAGCATTTATACTGTAAGCTATTCGCCATTAATCTTGAGCGACATAGCCTAGTTATACTGTGCGTTATCTCCCATTAATGTGGTGGGACATTTTTAATGCATTTAAATGACATGGCGTTCTTTCTCATGACACGTTTAATAGATTGGCTGGGCTTTTCTTTTGCCCTTGGAAGTATATTAAGAGCCCACTTTCTAAGGATATCGATGTTCTCAGCAGCATTGTCATTTCGGATGCAAGAGCCATCTTCATTGAATGCAGGATCGAGTCGCCAGTGAAGCTGATTTTCAATGCACCAGTGAGCACGAGCGGCGTCGTTTAAAAATTTAGCCTCCGCATATCAAGAAGAATATAATAGGGTCTTTCTTGAATTATCTTTCCTTTTTTTCAACCGATAGCTTAACCATTCCAATGCTTTTTAAACCAAGCCATTCGTGGTGAGACTGTAAGCTTTGGATATCATCACAAACATAAGCAAGCTGTTGTTCTGTTCTACCATGCCCTTTGTCGTTTTCTTCAAATGAACAACAGGAGTTGAAACGCTTTTTATCGCTAAAATAGTGAATGACATCTTGGTACAAAGTTCCTTGATTGCCTTTCAAAGAAATAACATAGTCTCCGGGCCGTCATCATTAACTCCTTGTTTTATAAAACAAGAATATTAAACCCCTATCAAAATTTATGAACCTACTCTTAATGGGACAACCCTGTAAGGCACTTAAACTACTCTATTCAGCTGAACGCTTCTGTTATAGAATAGGGATTTTTCACAGGACTTAGAAAATTGTTATGCCACATACGGATATAACGGCTCCTCGCATTACTATTTATAGCCTTATGGGAGCTTTTCGGCTTATTTTAGATAATCCGAGGTCACCCGATGTGCTATTTAGATTTTTGCAACTTCTAAAAAACTTACCTCCTGAGTTAGCACTGAAAGATCAAAATTACTATGCAACCATGAATCTTCAGCTTTGGATTTTTATCTTACGCGTTCGTTTGCAATACGAATCCTCTAAGACTCATTTTTGGTCCGATGGTAAACCATTCCTCACTTACAAGGCTACTCAAGCTTTCCATTGCTTATCTCGGCTTCCGCTTATACCTATAGATCATGTTAAATCTATTATTGAGTTTCTTCCAGGTTATAATCATTTCGATCGCTTGCTCCAGCAATTGACTATTTTTGAAAGTGATTTACGCTTGATCGCTAAAACTTCAGAAACCGGTTATCAACTCTTTAAATTTTTGAACGATTTTGATTTGCATGTTTATCCTATCATAAAGCAGCAATTGCTGCTGGATTTCCATCAGGGCAAACCGTGGGATAGCGAGCTGACATCCTCTATAGAAAAAATGAAACAATCCGGTATTTCTGATTGTGTTTATGTTAGCCTAAAAATAGGTTGTGAGTATTTAACAGGTACTCAACAACCGATCAGCGTACCTAGGTCCATCCTACCAAGCACTCCAAAATCAACACCTGCGTCAAGTAAGAAAAAATCAAGCTGTCCTTATACGCTAGCTATTCAAGCTTTTTCAGCCCATGCGCGAAAATTACATAATGATGAAAATAATTCAGAACAATGTACTGCCCTTTGGGTGGCTGTCGTACTGTTGGAAAATACAAAAAACGGTTGGCAAAAAGGGATTAGAACCAATCCTCTTCCCAGGGCGTTGTTTCGCCCCCCCCTAAAAGAAATGGTTGAACCTCATCAACGCCTCCTAATTAAAGCTGCTCAAGGCCAACGGCTTTAGTGCTCTCTTGATTGGGATCCAGTGACTTTCAACATGACTGTCTTTAAATAATCGCGCGCATAATTTTCACCCGCATGCTCCTGAATTTCACGCAAACAAGTCGGACTAGTCACATTTATCTCGGTTATATGACCGTCTATCACATCCAAACCGATCAGACCTAATTCATCTATCGGAAGCCCTCTTGCAACAGCATCTGCTAATTTTCGGTCGTGTTTTGTTAATTCCACGACCTCACCGGATCCACCTACTGCCAAATTAGCCCGAAAATCACCGGCAGGCGGACGACGTAATAAGGCATAGGGTAACGGAATTCCGTGAAACAATAAAATTCGTTTATCTCCCGTTGACTCTACATCAAGCACACGCTGCAGCATAACAGGCCGTGTTTCATTCTCAGTCGACGCCAAAAAAGTCTGTTGCCAATCAGAATCATCTGCCCGCAATTTCAATATGCCAGAACCACCCATCGCATCCAATGGCTTTAGAATAACCATCCCTAATTTTTTTAAAAACCCTTCCATGACAGAAAGCTTCGAGGTAACCCTAGTATCTGTAATCCATGCTGGAAAAGAAAGAATGGAACACTTCTCATTGAAATTTCTCAATATTCGCGTTGAATTTTCGACCAAAACCCCCGCCTTTTCCCATAACTGCAATAAATAAGTCACGGCCCAATAACTCGCATCTACCGGTGGGTCTTTACGCATTAAAACAATATCCACATCCTGTGCACTCAGTATGACGGGAGCTGACAACTGAAGGTAGTCATCCAACACACCGGCTTTAATCACCCCTCGCAAACGATCATCGATTTGCTGAACTTGACGAGCATTCGCTTTAACTCCATCACCCGAAAAATAGAGTTCATTGTATTCAATCAAATAAACCGTGCAACCCAATTCTTTTGCTGCATACGCCAATGCTAAAGACGTATCTTTCTTGACATTCAAACCATCGAGAAAATCAATCACTAATGCTACTCGCATCCGACTCTCCTACTGAATTCCTTGTGAAAAATACGCCTGTAAATACTCTTCAAAACTCCCTGTTTCTCTTCCTTCAAGCTGAGCTTGCTCTTTTAAACTATCAGAAGCAATCATTTCCCAAGCCTGACGTGTTTTCTCTGGCAAAACTCTTTTTTTCAAATAATCTGTGTGCGATTGTTGCTGCTGCAATAAAAATGCTTGCAAAGACAATGCTGATTCAGACCATTGATTCATCCATTGTGCTGATAAATTCAAATCCTTTCCTAAGGCTACTTGACGCTGTTGATTCAGCGCTTGACTATAATCTTTTGTTAATGGTGATTCTGCTTGATCCATCCAACGTGCCAATGGTTCCATCTCATCTAATAATCGATTCATTGCTTCTCCTACCGGAACTTGGCTTTCGTTAAGAACAACCTGCGCACGGGGATGTCGACCACTCTCGACAATACCTCTCAAATTACAGGCCCCTTTCATTTTATCTCCATAACTCAACTCAGGGCTTTTCATTAACATCAAATAAAATAAAAACAAATCACAAAAAGCAGCTGTCTTTGGTGACAATCCTAACGGACTCAACGGATCTAAATCCAAACCTCTAAACTCAACGTATTCCACGCCATGATTATACAGCGCTACCGCAGGACGTGCACCACCAGAAATAACTGGATTGGGCTTAGGACGAATATTAAAGTAGTACTCATTTTCTAATTGCAATAAATTACGATTCAATTGCTGATAACTTCCATCCGCAGCTATCACGTCTGAGTCCAGCAATCGACTATCTGGCATATGCGTTGCCATCAACAAATCCTTGGCATATTTTTCTATACACTGAAAATCCAGGTGAATAGATGACTGCGCACTGTTATTGTAACCCAGGTCGCCTAAACGCAAACTGCAAGCATGTTTTCCAACAAAAGAACCAAACCGATCTTCGTGCAAATAACAAGGAACTGGTTTATTACGCAAAGAAGCCGAAAAACAAGCTGGCGAAGCCCCAAATAAATAAGCAAAAACCCATTGATAACGAATAAAATTTCGAATCAAACCCATATAACGCTGAGAAATTAATGCCTGTCCACTTGTTTTTGGGAAATCCGGTAACCCACCGAGTTGCAACAGTAATTGTGGTGGAAAGGAGATATTGTAATGAATACCCGCGATCAATTGCATCGCATTACCATAGCGGGATACTAAACCTTTTCGATACACTTTTTTCATCCGTGCACGATGACTGGATCCATAGTTAGCTAGCGGAACATTATTAACTTGTTCGTCACTTTCTAAGTAAGGCATACTATAAGGCCAAAGAAATTCGGGTTCTTTTTGCCTTTCTAAAATTTCGGTAACGCCTATTAATATGGCCTCTAAGTTATCGAATAACGCCCGTCGCCCTTTTGTTGGTTGCGTCACACACTCCAGCAAGGATTCAGAAAAGTCGGTTGTTATAAATGGATGCATTAATGCAGAACCAAAAGCTTCAGGATGCGGCGTTGTCACATAACGACCCAATGCATCCACACGTAAGTTTTCTTTTTCAATTCCTCGAATCATGTCATCCAATGGAAAAGCGCTCGTTCCTAAAGCCAATTGCCTCAGCTGTTCTTGATAAAAATTCATAGGGTACCTTAACCTCTTTGACTATACGTCGGCTTAATCGTTTTTTGTAAGATGACTTGATAATCCCTAGTCGGAGCTTCACCCTGTAAATGTAAATTTGAATGAATCGCACCTTTAGTGACGATGAAATCTTTCGATAGATACAGCCCTTTCACGCTCTGTTGCCCAGAAGATTTAAGCAATCCTTTACCTCGAGCACCAAAAAACTGATCAAATCGAAAATCCTGCCCACTTTGTTGAGCGATCCCCAAGCAATTTTCAATTTGAAACCAAACGACTGTACTGGGTGAATGGTAGTACTTCGCAAACCGATCAATCACTCGCGCATCCAAAAACACACCATCTTGTAATACGTAGAGATCCGGATCCACATCACTGATTTTTAATTTTTCTTCATCCAATTCTCGACTAAGCCACTGAAAAAATTCATCCGCAATCATCGTGTCCTGCCCCTGATGGAGCTCCACCTCAATTTCTGGTAAATGTTCGATATACTGCGTTTCCTCATGGGATCGAATAATATCTAAAATTTTATTGAATCGCTTTCCACCGAGCCCACCGATTTGGCAAAGCAACTCTAACCAATCCACAAATTCAGGCCAATGACTGCTAATCCAATGATACCCTTCTTTCGGAAGTATTTGGCTTGCCAGCAAAACTGTAATTGGATCACGTAATCGGCTGAAACTAGCCCTATATGGGAAAATTTTATACCACTTTGCACCTTGCTCCTGCAAACTACCACTTGAGAAAGTCCAATCAGCAATATGCGTGCCTTCTTTTTGGGTGATAAATACCCGTTGTTTAATCAAAATTATAGCCACATCATATAAAACAGCGCCTGTAAAAAGTGCATAGCGCTCCAAGCTATCCGCCTCTTTGTGATTTTCGACAAGGTAGTACAATGCATTCATTCCACGCAGCAATCCTTCATTTAATAGCGTACCCAAACGGGCATTGGACTTAACGGGAATTAGTTGTACAAACTCCGCAAACCGGTTGATAAACCCTTGATACAATACTTCAAAATGCTCCTCTGGTAGGGCTGCCCGCTGCCGAATCTCCTGTATTAATGCCTGATGGCCTGAGGATCTCAACAAAACATGGGCGGGTAGCACTGGAATCACCTTACCTTGTTGGTAAGATGGCAGCTCAATATCTGCTGGCTTTTTTCTAAAAATTGGCATACATCGACCTCCAAATTAAGCCAGAGTATATGTTACCCATTAACCTGCAGCAAGTTTGAACTATTTTTTAGAGGCACCCGGTTCCAAAACCCACTAAACTCCGCTGCTAAACCAGGAATAGCAGACTTGTAAAGGACTTTGAGAAATATCCAGGCTCAGGTATGCTACCGTTACATCCTCCATTAATCCAGAAGCGACAACCCCTATGACAAGTGAATATAATCCTGAACTCATTGAAACAAACGCACAAAACCGTTGGGAAAAAAGCGGGCTTTACCACACCTCTGAAAACCTGAGCACCGACTCTCAGTCCGTCTTTTATTGCTTAGCAATGCTACCCTATCCCAGCGGTGAGCTGCATATGGGCCATGTACGCAATTACACCTTAAGTGATGTAGTTGCCCGATTTCATACCCAGGAAGGAAAAACCGTCTTACATCCGATGGGTTGGGACTCCTTTGGTTTACCTGCTGAGAATGCCGCAATCAAGCACAAACTTCCCCCTCACGAATGGACAAAATCCAACATCGCTAAAATGCGAGATCAATTCAAACGACTGGGTTATTCTTTTGATTGGTCTCGAGAAATATCGACTTGTGAACCCACCTATTACCGATGGGAGCAATGGTTATTCACGCAACTCTTTAAGCAAGGCATCGCCTATAAAAAAGAATCTTTAGTCAACTGGGATCCCATCGATCAAACGGTGCTGGCTAACGAACAGGTTATCAATGGCTGCGGCTGGCGATCAGGTGCACCTGTTGAACAAAAAAATATTTCTCAATGGTTTTTAAAAATAACCGATTATGCCGATGAACTACTCGATGGCTTAGACGAATTAACTGGCTGGCCAGAGGACGTTCGACGGATGCAACGTAACTGGATCGGACGCTCAACTGGCACCGAGGTTTTATTTTCTTTAAGCAATTCCGATCAAAGCATTTCTGTTTATACGACACGCGTAGATACTTTATTTGGAGTCACCTACCTCGCCATTGCTGCCGACCACCCTCTTGCGACAATTGCTGCAAAAAACAATTCTGAAATTGAAGCATTCGTTCAAAGTTGCAAATACAACTCGGTTGCTGAAGGAGAGCTAGCAAAAAAAGACAAAAAAGGAATCGATACGGGAATAACGGCCATTAATCCGATCAATGATCAAATCATTCCTGTCTTTATCTCTAACTACGTATTAAGCACCACGGGCACCCGTGCGGTTATGGCTGTTCCCGCACACGACCAACGCGATTTTGAGTTCGCGCATCAATACAATTTACCGATAAAACCCGTTATTGCGAGCGAGGACTGGGATTATCAAAAAACTCCTTTTTTAGACGTCGGACTACTCATTCACTCTGGTGAATTTAATGGTCTTTGCAGCAAAGAAGCCAGCGAAAAAATCACTGCATCACTTAAAAAGCGAAATAAAGGTCATCTATCTACGAACTACCGTTTACGCGACTGGGGAATCTCACGACAGCGCTACTGGGGAACTCCCATTCCTATTATTTATTGCACTGACTGCGGAACAGTGCCTGTTCCTGACAAAGATTTGCCGGTGATTTTGCCTACCCACATTATTCCAACCGGCAGTGGCTCGCCCCTTGCAAAAGACGATACGTTCTATCACACCACTTGCCCGACTTGCTCAAAACCCGCTAGACGAGAAACGGATACGATGGATACTTTTGTTGAGTCATCCTGGTATTACGCGCGTTATTGCTGCCCAGATCAAAATGACGCTATGTTAGATAACCGCGCAAAATACTGGACCCCCGTCGATCAATATATCGGCGGTGTGGAGCATGCGGTGATGCATTTACTCTACTCACGATTTATACATAAAGTATTACGCGATCAAGGACTTTTAAATTCCAATGAACCGTTCATTCACTTATTGACTCAAGGAATGGTACTGAAAGACGGCCATAAAATGTCAAAGTCCAAAGGAAATGTAGTGGCACCCAACGAACTCATTGATCGTTTCGGAGCGGATACTGTTCGTTTTTTTATGATGTTTGCAGCTCCTCCACCACAAGATCTAGAGTGGATGGATAGCGGTGTCGAAGGCTCTCATCGTTTTTTAAAGCGCGTCTGGCAAACAGCGAAAGCAATCATGCAACGCATCCCAGATGGCGACGATTTCAATGGCGAAAAAACCCTCTCTCCCGCTGGAAAAAGCTTGCGACGAGAAACCCATCTTTTACTCAAACAAGCACATTTCGATATGTCACGTCTACAAATCAATACCGTTGCCTCAGCTTGCATGAAACTATCGAACCACCTCTATAAAGCACTCGAGTCTCCAGACATAGCAGCAGCGACTCTTTTGGAGAGTCTCAAAATACTACTACTGGTACTAACACCGATTGCTCCTCATCTCACTGAACAACTTTGGCAAGAGATCGGTGAGCCCAGCTGCATTCATAAAACAGCTTGGCCTAAACCCGATCTGTCTATCCTAATCACAGACTCCCTTGAATATGTGATTCAAATTAATGGCAAGCTGCGTGCCCGTCTAGAATTTGATGCGACCGTGAATGAAGCACTCATCCAAAAAACCGTATTAGCATTACCTGAATTACAACCTTACTTAGCCGGTAAAATCGTTAAACGCATAATTATCATACCTAAAAAGCTCGTCAATCTTGTCGTTACCTAAAAGGAGCGCTTTGTGCTGTATTGGAAAAAAATAACCTGCTTAGCCATGCTGTCACTGGGTCTGACCTCTTGCTCAAGTCACTTGATTGGAAGCCCGATTGATCGCGCACCGGTCATTGCACGCCTGGATATCATCAGTGAAAATCCGGGAAATCAAACGACTGTCGCTGTTGAAAGGATCTTACAAGCACACGATATTCAATTGGATAACCAAGCGCCTGTTGTTTTACACTTATCTCAAATGAATTACTCTCATCCCTTGCCCGATTCCATCAATGCTGGTTCTGCATTCAGTACAACCGCCACTTTAAGCGCAACCTATCGCCTAACCACTGCATCTGGCAAGCTCATTCGCCCGGATACCACGGTTACTGCAAGCCAAAACTTATTCCACAATGCCAACCAGGTAAACACGAGCAGCATGGATATTATTTTCATACAAACCTTATCCAAACAGCTTGCTAACACCCTTTATTATCAACTATCTGGAACCAACACGATCCAAGAGATCGAAAAAATACTGGGGAAAGCGCATGCTCCTAAAAGACGCTGACTTAGCCGCTCATTGCCGAAAAAATGGCTTGCTACCTATTTATTGGATTGCGGGAGATGATGCGTTACAACGACAAGAAGCCGCTGATACCATTCGTGTGCACGCTAAAAAATTGGGTTATCAACGCGAAATCCTAACCATCACGGCGAGTTTTTCTTGGGATAACTGGATTCAAAAAATTGATCACTTCGACCTGTTCAGTGAGTATCAGTTAATTGAACTACACCATCCATCGGGCAAATGGGATGCCAAAGCACAAGCTGCTTTTCAGCATTTTTTTCATCATGCACCCAAAGATAAATCACTGTTACTCATTTCCCACCAATTAACTGCTAGCCAAAAAAATGCAAAACTCACTCAACAAATTAATCAACAGGGAGCCCTGGTGTGGTTATGGCCACCGAACCGCTCAGCCTTACCGAAGTGGATCGAAACGAGACTGCAACAAAATAAACTAACAGCTGATAAACAGGCCATTGCGCTTTTGGCACAATACAGCGAAGGTGACTTGTCGACAGCACAACAAGCCATTGAAAAACTGGTTTTATTACAACCTAATCTGCCTGTCTCTGCAAAAATTATTCAGGCACTGATTAGCGATCATGCTAATTACAGTGCTTTTGATTGTATTGACTCCGCACTTGCAGGGCAGCCTAAACGTTGTCTACGTATTTTATCCGGCTTGCAATTCACTAACCAAGAACCGACTTTTATTTTATGGACGATCACTCAACAAATACAAATACTGTATCGAATTCGTCGACAACTTGACCAGGGCGTCAATCTCAAAACGGCTTTCACTGGACAGTGGGAAAGTCGTCATACGATTCTAAAAGCTGCACTAAAGCGCTTAAGTATTGCAGATATTCGAAACTGCTTAACAGATGCGTTTCAGGTCGATTTGAATATTAAAGGAGTGGGGAAACGAGAGCCGTGGCAACTACTGGAAAATTTATGTCTGAAGCTAGCCGCAGAATAATTCTTTTCGGCGGCGCCTTTGATCCCCCTCACAATGGGCATCTAGACATGGCTCATGCCGCTATAAAAGAACTTCACCCCAGTAAATTATTATGGATTCCAACTGCGCATGCTGTACATCGAAAAAAAGCAGAAGCGGATTTTACACAGCGCTGCAAAATGATTCGTTTAATGATAGATCAAGAACCAAGCTTTGAACTGTGCACCATTGAAAACAAACGCGATAAAAAATCCTACTTCATCGATACATTGAATCTACTGATCAACCAAGAAGGGCCTGCTCAGTTTTATCTCTTAATTGGGCAAGATCAACTTGATCAGTTCACCACCTGGCATGAGTGGCGAACTATCATTGCAAAAAGCACTCTAGTCGTCATGCCACGAAAAAATTGCACAACAACTTCGTTACCTAATACGAATCTTCTTATGCTTAAAGCCGATACAATAGATATCTGCTCGACACAAATCAAAAGAAACATCGACTCTCTGGGCCTCTCAGCCGCTGTACGTGGTTTCATTTGCGATCAGAAACTCTACTCGATTGATAAATGCAAGCTGAAATAAACTCTCATCTGATTCACCAAAAATTGCGATTCTTGCTTCCATTACCGAATTATAGGGGTGGAGGCCGCGGGAATTTAACCTGCGACAATTTTTTTAATCTATTGATTTTTAAATGTTAAATATAGGGGCATATAATTTTGGGGCATGATTGGCGAATTTTAATACACTCGCGCCCCGTTCTGATGATTCGCCTATTGAAGCTCATTTAAAACCTTTTCTAATATTCGAATACTATCGATTATTTCCTCAAAAACGGGTACATCTCCAAATATCATGCCCGCATTACCTGATAATCTCTTTTTAATAAAGGCAACATACTCAAAGTTGGAAGCAACGATAACGAGCCAGGTTTGGCGGTTGCTAAGTCTAGGCCTGAGCTATTGAAAAACATTAGTGCATGACGTTGACAATCTAAGGCTAGATCCAGATCTTCTGTCTCCTAGTAACGTTGCCAATTCCATTTGCAGCAAAATGCCCAATCTTATGCCCCCCTCTGTCAGTGTTCAAACACAATCTCTTTATTTTAAGGGATTTCTATGGTCTTGAGTGGTCTTTTAATGGTGTTTTAAATTGGTGGAGGCGGCGGGAATTGAACCCGCGTCCGCTGATCCGCTGCCATTGGCTCTACATGCTTATCTCGTCTTTATTTTAACCAAAATACTCACCGACGAGAGGGCCAGTATTTTGGCGAGCCCTATAGTTTAACGCAGTACCCATGGACCATGAGCCCTGCGCGATCTTGTGTAAAGTGACCATCTAGCACCCCCACAAGCAAAGGAGGTCGATGGCAAGGTGCCGTTTCTTAGGCGGCTATGCTTCTAACAGCTTACGCTGCTTGAGCAACCCCTTGGTAAGTTGTGTCATTTGCAACTATATTTTGCAGATCAGTTTAACGAGTTGAATTGCCCGCCTCGACATGCACCTCCGGTTTTGATATCCGCGTCGAAGCCATATCGCCCCCAAGAGAGAACCCCACTCTACACCATCGGTTCGTTTCAGACAAGAATCGATCTCGTACCACAGCCATTTTATTCGCTTTATCGTTCCAACTTGCTAAGTTTTGAATGGTATGGTGTTATATTCGCGCTATGAATTCAAGGATCAGTCATGCCCAAATATAACATCACATTTGCCTTTTCTACGGCCCTATTATTTGGTCTACCGGTTGGCCTATTGGCTGAAGAAACCCAAGCACCTAAACTCAGTACAGAAAAAAAAGAAGCAAAAAATCACTATTACCGAAGTTACTACAAACA
The DNA here is from genome assembly GCA_044359385.1 of Coxiellaceae bacterium. Classification (GTDB taxonomy): domain Bacteria; phylum Pseudomonadota; class Gammaproteobacteria; order JAJRRL01; family JAJRRL01; genus JBIKMG01. The sequence goes on along the minus strand of JBIKMG010000027.1, from coordinate 762 downwards.
TCGGTCAAATAAGACAGATGTAACATTATCCGATCAAGAGTGGGACCATATCAAAAAAAGCGTAGAATCGATGACTCCAGACAATCAATCTCTTATTTCTAAAAAATTAGAGCAAATGCAAGAAATACAAGAAAACCCTTCTGGAATCGCTTTTTATGAGCCTACTTATGTCTTACCCTACTACAATACAACCAAAGTCAGCCCTTGGTATGGTCAACATCCAGGAAACACACCAGACCATCAACGCATTGACCAGGAAGAACTCAAGGCAAAACTGAGTGTTATTTTCCCGATATGGACCAATATGTTTAAAGCACCTGTGGACTTCGTTTTAACCTATACTCAATTGAATTACTGGCAAGTTTATTCCAATAGCCCTTATTTTCGAGAAACCAACTACGAACCACAAGCGTTGATTACCTACACGGGAATTAAAAACTGGCTACTAACCGCTGGCTTGGATCATGAATCCAATGGGCGAGGTGGCGTTGGATATAGTGGGATGGAGAGAAGTTGGAATCGCCTATTTTTAAATACTGCCTTTTCAGGTGAGCATTGGCTTATTTCTATTATGCCCTGGATTCCTATCTACAAAACGTCCCAAAATTTGCATAACCCTAATATCACGAAATATATAGGCTATAGCCGTGTTGTTGCAGCTTACAATTATTCCGGACAAGAAATTTCGCTCATGCTTAGAAACACAGTAGAAAGCGGGTTTAAACGCGGTGCAGTTGAACTCAGTTACACTTTTCCCTTGTA
>JBIKMG010000070.1:0-6685 GCA_044359385.1 Coxiellaceae bacterium | reverse complement strand
GCTGGATACATGAAAATCTATAACACCTTTCGACCCCATCAAGCATTGAACTTAGATACACCATTCGCCTACTATGAGAAACTCAATTGCGGAGGCCTTCAGTCCCATATGTCTTGAACGCATACAAAGATTTTCATTGTGCCCAAAAGCCTGATAATATGACCCGAACTATGACCCAGACAAGGATGATAGAGATGAGTACGCTGAAAAAACACATCAATCACGATGCCCTTATACGTTATGCCCGTCGCTTAGGGACGCATGAATTGCATACCCTACTCGATAGAGAAACTGGCTTTCAAGCTATCGTTGCAATCCATAGCACAAAGCTCGGCTCAGCGATTGGCGGATGCCGTTTTTATCCTTACCCCTCTCAATCACATGCGCTTAAAGATGTTCTTAGATTATCATACATGATGACTCTAAAAGCGGCCGTCAGTGATCTACCCCACGGTGGTGCTAAAGCCGTTATTGTTCAACCTCCAGTCGTCAAAGACCGAGAGGCCCTTTTTCGTGCTTTTGGTAATTTCGTACATCAGCTAGACGGTCGCTACATCACTGCCATGGATATGGGCACCACCACGCAAGACATGGATATCATTGCCCAACAAACACCTCATGTTATTGGCCAAGGAAACACGAGTCCATCGCCTTACACAGCAGAAGGCGTGTTTCGTGGTCTACAAGCATCCGTAAAATACCGTCTAAACCGCGATAGCTTAGAAGGCCTACGGGTTAGCATTCAAGGCTTAGGGAGCGTTGGCTTTGCCCTGTGTCAACGACTTATTCAACATGGCGCAATAGTCAGTGCTTGTGATAGCCAATCGGCAAATACACAACGCGCTGTAGACGAGATGGGTATTACACCCGTTGACTGTCATGCTATTTACGATATACCTGCAGATGTTTTTTCCCCTTGCGCCATCGGTGGAACTATCAATCAGGAAACGATTAAACGACTAGATGCGAAAATTATTGCTGGCGCAGCTAACAATCAACTTGCGCACCGCAGCTATAGTCAGCTACTACTCGAAAAAGGCGTTACTTATGCACCTGACTTTGTCCTCAATTCAGGTGGCTTAATTCAAGCAGCCAGTTTACATGACTACGATGACATCGAATTTGCTAATCAACTGATTCATCGAATCTATGACAAGATGCTGACGATCTATCAAAGAAGTCAAGAAACCCACACATCAACTATTGCTGTCGCAGAACAAATGGCCTTTGAAAAGCTAAGAAACTCGCAATATGCTGCTATTGAGGAACTTGCCTAACATGACTGTCACAACTTGCCGCATCGCTAATTTTTCAGTCGATTACTTACAATTTATCAACGAAACATCTGAATTGACTCAACCGCTACCTACTTTTGCCGACAAACTAACCTTATTGAGCCTGTATCGAAAAATGGCCTTGGTACGTAAATTTGACTTGAAAGCCGTAAATCTACAACGAACCGGGAAACTCGGAACTTTTCCCGCTTCAACAGGCCAAGAAGCAGTTGGCGTTGGCATTGGCACAGCCATGAAAAAATCAGATGTTTTTGTTCCTTATTACCGTGATCAAGCCGTGATGCTGCAGCGTGGCATTAAAATGGAAGATATTTACGCTGTTTGGGGGGGCTTTGAATCAGGCCACTCTAGCTCAACGGCTGTTAACCCGAATGATTTTCCTATTTGTATTCCAATCGCAACGCAGTATTTACATGCAGCCGGCATTGCTTACGCCATGAAACTCAAAGGAGAACCCCATGCGGTAGTTACAACTGGCGGGGAAGGATCTACCTCACAAGGCGATTTCTATGAGTCAATCAACGTCGCTGGCGCACAAAATTTACCGATGGTTTTTATCATCAACAACAATCAATGGGCGATATCGGTTCCTCGCGCAGAGCAAACGCATACGAAAACAATTGCGCAAAAAGCAATTGCTGCTGAAATTCAATCACTACAAGTGGATGGCAACGATGTTGTTGCCGTGCATTATGCGGTTAAAGAAGCCTTAGAACGAGCGCGTTTGGGTGGTGGAGCAACCCTCATTGAAGCAGTCACGTATCGTTTGTGTGACCATACCACTGCCGATGATTTTTCACGTTATGCCGATGACCAGCTAAAACCTGCGTGGAAACGTGAGCCGATAACTCGATTAGCCTTGTATATGAAACACGAAGGCTTCTGGTCACAAGAGCAGGAAGCTTCTCTACAAGAAGAACTAGCAAGCGAAGTTGAAGCGGCCGTAGCCTTATATGAACAAACCCCCATTCCAGCTGCAACTGACATGTTTGATCACCTCTATGCAGAATTGCCTGCTGCATTTGAGCAGCAATATCAAGAGCTAAAAGGAGAGTAACTGTGCCTACTATGACTCTACTGGAAGGCGTAAACTACGCCCTTGCACACGAAATGGCTGTCGATGAGCGGGTTATCTGTCTAGGTGAAGATATTGGTAAAAATGGGGGGGTTTTTCGCGCAACCGATGGCCTCCAAGCCAAGTTTGGTAAAGAGCGCGTTTTTGACTGCCCATTGGCTGAATCCATGATTGCAGGGATGGCCATTGGCATGGCTAGCTATGGCATGCGTCCCGTTGCTGAATTTCAATTTATGGGCTTCAGCTATCCTGCTTTTGATCAGCTTATTAATCACGCCTCACGCTTGCGCAATCGAACTCGCTCACGCCTCAGTTGCCCAGCAGTCTTTCGCGCCCCATTTGGTGGTGGCATTCATGCACCCGAACATCATTGTGAAAGTACCGAAGCCTTGTATGCTCATATTCCTGGGTTGCGCGTTGTTATTCCATCAACTCCTGAAAAAGCGTATGGACTTCTATTAGCATCAATTCGTTCACCGGATCCTGTTTTTTTTCTTGAGCCAAAACGAATTTACCGCGCAGTCAAACAAGATGTCGCTGATGACGGTATTGCACTGCCCCTAGATCGTTGCTTTGTCACTCGCGAAGGTCGTGATATTACCTTAATTAGCTGGGGCGCCTCGATGAAAGAAACAGATTCCGCAGCTACAGAGCTTGCCGAGCTGGGGATTGAGGCAGAAGTCATCGATGTCGCAACGATAAAACCTCTCGATATCGATACCATACTCACCTCCATTGAAAAAACGGGGCGCTGCCTAATTGTACATGAGGCGGCAAAAAGCGGTGGGGTTGGGGCAGAAATCGCAGCCACAATCGCAGAGGATGGTATTTTCTTTTTGAAAGCTCCCCTCTCACGCGTCACCGGTTATGACACAGTAATGCCCTACTATCGGTTAGAAAAAAAATACATCCCAACAACTGCCCGTATCGTGGAACGAGCTAAACAATTAATGGAGTTTGTATGAGCATATTTAAATTACCCGACTTAGGAGAAGGCTTGCCCGATGCCGTAATTCGCGAATGGTATGTTAAAGAAGGCGATACCGTAGAGGTCGATCAACCACTTGTAGCGATGGAAACGGCCAAAGCGCTGGTTGATGTGCCCGCCTCTCAAGCCGGTATCATTGAAAAACGTCACGGCAACGTTGGCGATACAATTGATACGGGTGCTGCGCTAATTACCTTTCAATCAGATGGAAAAAAAGAGAGCCCAGAAAAAGATGCGGGAACCGTTGTCGGCCACATGGAAAGCAGCGACAAAGTGATTGGCAGTGACAAAGCATCGATGCAGCAGCTCTCCATAAAAAATCATCATTCTGGAATTAAGGCAACACCACAAGTTCGAATGCTAGCCCAACAATTAGGTGTTAATTTAACTAGGTTAAATAAAGGAATACCTATCACCGCAGATGATGTTAAACAAGAAGCTTTGGCACTTAAAACGAACCAGCGTGTGGAACGAACATTCACTGGAAAATCAATTCCATTAACACAAGTCCGTCGTGCCATGGTCCAAAGTATGGAGCATTCCTTGCGTGAAATTGTTCCGGTAACTTTAATGGATGATGCCAACATCGAAGGCTTTACCGGTGATATGACCGTTCACGTTTTGCGTGCAGTTGCTAAAGCATGCAAGAAAGAACCTAGCATGAATGCATTTTTTGATTCTGTTGCTCAGTGTATTTACCCGCAAGTGTCAATCAATATAGGCCTCGCGGTTGATACACCAGAAGGTCTTTATGTTCCAGTTATGAACGATATCGCTAATCGCAGCGATGAAGATTTACGTTCACAAATCAATCGCTTTAAAGACTACGCCACTCATCGAAGTTTTCCAGCAGCAGAACTCAAAGGAGCAACGATTTTAGTCACTAACTTTGGAACTTTTGCCGGACGCTATGCTAATCCAGTTTTAGTTCCACCACTGGTCAGCATTATCGGTATTGGCAAAGCACGGATCGAGCCAACTGTGATCGCAAATGAAATAAAACCCTGTAAGATCTTACCCCTTTCCGTAACAGCGGATCATCGGGCAGTAACCGGTGGTGAATTATCTCGCTTTTTAGCGACATTAATCGAAAATTTACGGCCATGAGATCTAACAAAATAACTATTAAGCACACACCATCATGATTGAAAATAACACCCTAACAGAGGTGCTGACTAAAGCAGTTTCTCTAGCCAAAAATGATTTCTCTGGGGCCAAAGCTACTTATATTCCGCAATTAGCCGATGTTTGCGCTGAAATAACCAATGCCTCCGTTGTTTTGTGCAATGGCGCCAGCTTTGAATCCGGGACTGATTTAGCACTACCTATCAGTTTACAAAGTACCGCAAAACTCCTTGTTTTAATTGGGATGCTAGAGGAGTACGGCGCAAATCAAGTTCGCTCCTGGGTCCGATTTGAACCTTCTGGCAATGACTTTGCATCGATTGCTCGCTTGGACCAATTTGGTCCCTTACCCTCAAACCCGATGCTAAATGCAGGCGCTATTTCCTTATGCAGCCATATAAAAGGGTGCAAACAAGAGCGCTTAAATTGGATCCATCATTGGGCAGAAAAACTTTTTGGTCAACCTATTGGTGTTGATCTCGCTGTTTTTAAATCTGAACTTAAAACCGGAGATCGTAACCGCTCAATTGCCTACCTCCTACGAAGTACTCAAGTCATATCTGGAGATATTGAGGAGCTGATGGAAATTTATTTTTGGCTCTGCTCACTAGAGGCAACAACTCTCACGGCAGCGATGTTGCCGATGATTTTGGCAAACGACGGCATCAATCATTTAGGTGAGCGAATCATTAGCCGAGAAACGACTCGCATCGTGACATCTGTCATGGCAACCTGTGGTCTCTATAATGAATCTGGAACGCACTTAGTCAATACTGGCTTACCTGCTAAAAGTGGTGTTTCTGGCCTAATCCTAGCTGTTGCTCCTCGAAAAGCGGGGATTGCAGTTGCCAGTCCTCGCGTAAACTTAAAGGGAAACAGCCTGCGAGGTTGCATCATGCTCGAATATATTTCACGAAAAATGGGCTGGCATTTTCTAGAAATTTGATGCCTACAAAACTAGAATAGATTAGAGCAAAAGAAGTGAGGAATTTCGCACTTTTCTAATCTAGCGAAGCAGGCTTTATGTAAAGCTAACTTTTTTTATTTTTCTGGTTGGCTCTCTAATGCCTGTATCGGTTATATTTATATCTGGTTTGCTTGAAGCAAAAGCAGCATTAGAAATACAATGACTAGAAAATAGGGAAAGATGAGAAGAAAAGACAGGTTCTTTTTTTTCTTCTGCAAGCGGCGTAGCCTATTCTCCAGGGGCTAATAAAAACGTAGAAAGTCGATCTAAATGCTTTTTAGTGAATTTACTCGCTATGAGACAGGCCTCTTCTAAGGAATTTTCATCGATACCGGCTTTGAATAATCGTATTTTTTCGGAATTTTTTCCCTTTGGATATGTATCGCAAAACCTAAAAAATCAGATACACGTGATGGTTCGATATATGCCAGGAACAATAAAAGATAGTTTCATCCAAAATTATTTATCTCCCAGTTCATTTAATTTATTTAAATATGCCGAAAGTTTACCATCCTTTTTTGACTCACCATCCGAAATTGACTCCTCCATCTAAAGTTGCAATAAATTGGCAAAATTAGCTGAGGAGTTGACAAATTTCTTAGAATACAAAATTTCGGTTTGATCAACCAAGATTTCTGAAAGTATAGGTGCGTGTTGCATACGTTGAATCTGACATCATCCATCTCTCTTGTTATCACACAACGGAGATTTTAAACGCTCAAAAAATCTCAGCAAAAACGCCTTTCATTTGTCGCTTACCGTCAATTAATTATTTTGCTAATAGTCAAACGAAGTTTATCCTTTTTAATTTTAAGCAGGGACAGTCGGCGCGATTTTTATCTGGGTTGCTTCGTCGGGCTTACGTCCCACCTAACCATGATGAAAAAAAATGGTCATTGCAAATCGCTTCTTCCGTTATTCTGAGTGGCTGAGTTTCTACACATCAACAAGAAAAAGACACTGTTGATTCGTGAGCTGTTTCAATTTCTTTTGTTCCCCCACCCGGAGCTAACGAAGGAGCACTTAAACTGGCAATCAGATCTGATCGCCTTATCACTCTGTAACGAGACATCAGCTCAACTAGATTCGATGTACACTCCGCTTCAGCTCGTGTGAATGTTTTTTTCATGACTCCAGATACTTCAGCATAGCAGGCTGCAATCTCTTGATCAGAGCAGCTTTCAGGCAAATAATCTCGATAGACTTTAGGGTCATGTAGGATATTATTCACCAAA
>JBIKMG010000069.1:0-6731 GCA_044359385.1 Coxiellaceae bacterium | reverse complement strand
CAATCTACTTCGCTGGAACCGGCCGTTCCTTTCGAGGAACCAGTGCTGAGCATATCATCGAGCACGGTAAAGAAACATTTCATCTAAGCGCAACGGTATCGACAGCGCAATCGCTCATCCCCTTGGTCATACAGCGCGGAGCTGAATCAAGCTCTAAATCAATTCAGTGGGATGGAAAGAAGCTGTCTGGCTTTGCACCTATCGCACAAGCGCTTCCTCTCCAGTTTGTTAGTGCTCTCAGCTATCGATTTTTTAGCGATGGCCCAAAAATAAGGCGCCAGTTTTTCGACTGGATTATGTTTCACGTGAAACCTTCTTTTTACTCCTCTTGGACACAGTGGCAGCGGTTACTGATTCAGCGAAATTCCTGCTTAAAGCAACGACGCCCCCGCGCTGAAGTCTCCACCTGGAACAAGCTCCTTTGTGTGGAAGCTAATCGTATCGATGAGCAGCGACAAGCCCTAACGCTTGCATTAACACCTATTCTAATACAACACCTACAGCTGCTATCAGCCCCCTTCGCTTGTGACTTACATTATGACAGGGGTTGGGATGCTAGCGAAACACTAGAAGCCGTTTTAAATCAACAAATCGAGCGGGACTACCAGCTCGGTTATACATCAGCAGGCCCACACAGAGCCGACTTTCAACTGCTCTTAGGGGGGGTTCCAGCAGTTAATGTACTGTCACAGGGGCAACAAAAGCTGGCCATGTATGCAATGCACCTAACGCAAGGCTTCTTCTTGCGTCAAGAAACAGCACGCAGCCCCATTTATTTAATTGATGATATGGCTTCGGAGTTAGATCCTTGTACGCAGGCAACGGTTCTCTCACACTTAATGCAGGAGTTAAATGCGCAGTTATTTTTAACTGGGATAACGGAATCACTTTTTTCAGCTTCCCTCGTTGAAAAAAGCAATCTTTATCAAATTAAAGCGGGCAACATTTTTTCTAATCAGGCCCAAACAGCAGGAAGTAGAGTAGGCGAGGCTTAACAAGGCGTCGCTAGCGGTAGTCAGAGATAGAAACAAGGCGTATACTCTCGCTAGCATACTTTTCCAGGAGGTGCTTCATGTGCGGAATTTTTGGGACACGTGCCAATCCAGCCGCTCTAGCACAAGTGGTTAGCGGTCTATTTGACTTATCTTATCGCGGATACGATTCATGGGGCGTTGCATTTGCGGGCAAAGAAACGATGGCTATCCATAAGCAGATTGGCCTAGTCCCACCCGAGTTAGATCTAGAGATGACGACCATTGCATCTACGCGCGCTATTGGACACACGAGATGGAGCACCCATGGTGAGCCCAACGAAACAAATGCACATCCACACCAGAGCTATGACGGCCGATTTGCGGTGGTTCATAATGGCATCATAGAAAACTATTTGCTTCTCAAGAAAAAATGCGGCGATATTCAGTTCCTATCTGAAACTGACACTGAAGTTATCCCACACCTAATTGCCAAACACGTAGGGGAAGGTGCTAGCCCTTGTGATGCTGTTCGCCTAGTCGCAAAACAACTCGATGGAAGATACGCCTTTGTCGTACTGGATCGGCAAAATGATAGCTTGATGGCTATTCGACGGGGCTCCCCCTTAGTTGTGGGCCTCGATGGTTCAGTACAGTATATTGCTTCTGATGCACTTGCACTTTCTCGCTATGCCAAATCTATTGCTTACTTGGATGACGATCAGCTTATTTATTGCGACGAAAACGGCATAACCTTGCACGACTTAAACGCTGGGGAAGCCCTTCCTCTGAGCTTCGAGGCATTTTCTCGCGAGATAACGCCAAGCTCCAAAGATGGTTATGCGCATTTTATGCGGAAGGAAATAGGCCAACAACTAGAGCTCCTTACTCAGCCCGCAACTAATGCCTTGCCACTCGAAATTATAGGCTTGAGCTTTGAGCGATTGCGCCAACTAAAGCGAATCATCATCCTTGGATGTGGAACGAGCTGGCATGCTGGTTTGGTCGCGGAGTACTGGATAGAGCGACTAACTGGAATACCTGTGGAAGTGGAGTATGCTTCCGAATTCAGATATCGCGCAGCCCCTTTATCGGCAGATGATTGCGTAATTGCGATTAGCCAGAGTGGGGAAACAGCCGACACGAATGCTGCGGTTGAGCTAGCGAAAGAAAAGCTTGCCTCTATTCTTGCTATCTGCAACACCGATGGGTCAACCCTCACACGTTTAGCCAACGCAACCCTCTTAACACACGCGGGGCCTGAAATAGGCGTAGCTTCCACCAAGGCCTTTACAACACAACTTTGCGTCCTCTATCAGTTCACACTGATCTTAGCTGTTTCACGTGAAACACTCTCTGCTCAGGAAGTGCGTGATAAGCAACAAGCTCTTCGTCAGCTATCAAAAGCCCTCGAAGCTAGCATTGCTATTGAAGAAGATATTATCCGTATTGCAAAACGTATTTATAAAAATCAACATGCTTTATTTTTAGGTAGGGGGTTGCATTTTCCGATCGCTCTAGAAGCTGCACTGAAGTTAAAAGAAGTTTCTTATATTCACGCAGAAGGGTATCCAGCTGCTGAGATGAAACATGGTCCTATTGCGCTTATTGATAAAGATATGCCCGTTTTTTTTATTGCAACACAAGACGACAGCTATCAAAAAATTCGAGCGAATATTGCAGAAGTAAAGTCCCGCGGTGGTTATGTAGTTGCACTCGCTAATGAAGGAGATGACTGCCTGGCCGAGCAGGTTGACGACATACTCTGGCTCCCAAAAGTGTCAGCAGAGTTAGCCCCGATTGTGAGCGTTATTCCTTTCCAACTTTTAGCCTATCACACGGCCAGACTACGCAACTGTGATATCGATAAGCCGCGAAATCTTGCTAAATCCGTTACGGTGGAATAACGATGCCTTTACGAGCCATTATTTTTGATTTAGACGACACCCTCTACGACTGCAGCTATACACTCACTGCTGATGCTCAGAAACGAGCGATTGAAGCCATGACGGCACAAGGGCTACGAGCGACAATCGAAGAAGCAACGTTGGCAATCCCTGCTTTACGCGCAGGGCAGCAAGGCAAGGTCAATATTGTAGAAGCATTGGTTGAGAAATTTGGCCCCCGACGTGATGCACTTGTTCAAGCAGGACTTGATGCGTATAACGAAGCGGACGCATTAGGAGAGATTACTCTATTCCCTGGAGTCTCTAGCACTCTGTCCACCTTGCGAAAAAACTACAAACTTATCTTAGTTACCACCGGCATTTCAAAAAGACAACGAAATAAAATTTCCAAGCTTGGCTTAGATGGCTGCTTTGACCTTGTGCTTATTGATGACATTAATGACAAACTCAGTAAACGGGAACGTTTTATGGCGGCAATGACTAACTACAACTTAGCTGCAAAAGACATCCTCGTGGTTGGTGATCGCGTTTTTTCAGAGATTAACATTGGCAACCAGTTGGGGATGGTGACTGTGCAGATGAAGCATGGTCATTATGCAGACATTTCCCCCAGCAAAGAATGGGAAAATCCAGACTATGTCATCACTCAAATATCTGAACTGCCTGCCCTTATTTCCAGTATCGATCAGCAACGCCCTCCGCGTATTGTTTTGTTAGGCGGCGGAACGGGCTTACCAGCTTTACTGAGCGGGCTACGTCCTTATCACTGCGATCTAACCGCTGTAGTCTCCGTTACCGATTCTGGACGAAGCTCAGGAACGCTGCGTCGTGAGTTTGGAATTGCCCCCCCTGGAGACATCAGAAACTGCTTGGCTGCGCTAGCAGCAGGGAATTTACGTCTGGCCAAATTATTGCAGTATCGCTTTGACACGGGCGGTCTAGAGGGCCATACACTCGGCAACCTCCTACTCGTCGCACTAACAAAGATGAGCGGCTCCTTTGGCTCAGCTGTTCAAGAATTGTCTGATTTATTGGCTACTCACGGTAAAGTATTGCCTGCCTCTCTGGACATTTTACATATAGAAGCCCAACTAGAAAATGGAACACGATTGACTAGCGAAGATGCCATTGTGACTGAAGCTGATGTTCCCTTACACGAACGCTCACCGATTGTCAGTGTCAGTTTAAGCGGGCAAGCGAGTGCCTATCCTCCCGTTATCGAAGCTATCGAGCAAGCTGATGCGATCATTTTAGGGCCCGGGGGATTGTATACCAGCGTTATCTCTTCGCTATTAATTCCGAGCATTCAGAAAGCAATTGAATCTAGCGCTGCAAAAATCATTCACATTTGCAATCTTGTTACGCAACCTGGCCAAACTCAAGGTTATAGCGTTTCTGATCATATCGATCGCTTAAACCGTGCCCTTGGTTCACGACACGTTGACCAAGTTATCGTACACAACAAAAAAATACCGCTTCACTTACGTGAAGCCACGCATGCTGTTCATAGCGCAGTCGTTGAATGCGATGAAGCTCGTCTTAAAGAAATGGGGGTTGAGCTTGTATCCGCTGATGTCATCGAAGAGCTGACTGATGTGCCTGCATTATGGAAAAAAACACATCTACTGCGGCATGATCCTGTCAAACTAGCAAACCGAGTGATTGCGTCTATCCATGACAGCATCAATGAACGCCTAAAAAACTAACTGCTCTCCCAAGCCCAAGGAGTTTTATGTCAAACTGCCCAGCAGACCTACTCAATGAAGCCAAAAATGCGCTGCCTCATGCCTATGCCCCCTATTCAAATTTTCCTGTCGCTGCCAGTATACGAACAACATCCGGCCAACTGTTTTCGGGCATTAATGTTGAAAATGCGTCTTACTCTCTGACTTGCTGTGCTGAAAAAAATGCCATTTCTACTATGGCTATGATGGGAGAACGTAAGATTGCAGAGGCGCTGATCTTAGTTCCCGGACCGAAACTTTGCCCACCCTGCGGTGCGTGCCGACAAATACTGCTTGAGTTTGCTGTTAGCGATTGCCCCATTCACTTGTGCACGGAGACTGGTGAGCACAGGTGCTACACACTAGAGCAACTACTGCCTATTACATTCAATTCTGACCACCTTTAAGGGGTATAATACTATCTTTTAACTGAAAAGATCTACCGTTACCTGAACCCTCAATGCTTTCGATGACGGTAAAAATGCCGATTTTTATGTTCTCGGGAACTCCTGCTGTTTATCGATATTTATGGTAGAATAGTGCCTTTCATTTAAACCGATAGCAGGTGACCATGGCTGGCAGCGAAACACAAGAATATGACTCTTCCTCCATCAAGGTTTTAAAAGGCCTTGACGCTGTTCGTAAGCGCCCGGGGATGTATATCGGGGATACTGACGATGGCTCTGGTCTGCATCATATGGTCTTTGAAGTCGTTGATAACTCTATCGATGAGGCTTTAGCTGGTCACTGCGATACCATCCATGTAACCATTCACGTCGACGGTTCGGTATCAGTCCACGATAATGGCCGCGGAATTCCAACGGGAATTCATGCTGAAGAAGGTCGATCTGCGGCAGAAGTGATCATGACCGTTCTTCATGCCGGTGGTAAGTTTGATGATAATTCTTATAAAGTTTCAGGTGGATTACATGGGGTAGGAATTTCTGTCGTCAATGCACTATCTGAAAAACTAGAGCTGACCATTCATAAAAATGGCGAAGTGCATCAACAAACCTATCTGATAGGTGTACCACAAGCACCCTTGGCTGTTACTGGCGTATGCAAAGCCAATGGAACTGCTGTGCGATTTTGGCCGAGTGCTCAGGTTTTTTCAAATGTTGAGTTCCATTACGAAATTTTAGCCAAGCGCTTACGTGAACTGTCTTTCTTAAATTCAGGTGTTGTCATCCATCTTGCAGATGAGCGCTCCAATAAATCAGACACGTTCAAATACGAAGGTGGTATCAGCGCTTTTGTCCAGCATTTAAATTCAGCACAAACACCAATTCATGAAAGCGTCCTGCATTTCACGAGCAGCACAGAAGCCGGAATTACGGTAGAGGTTGCATTGCAGTGGAATGACTCCTATCAAGAGCGCTTATTTTGTTTTACGAATAACATCCCTCAACGCGATGGTGGAACGCACTTAGCTGGATTACGGGCTGGATTAACCCGCAGCTTAAATCAATATATCGAGAAGGAAGGCTTTGCTAAAAAAGGCAAAGTTAACACCAGTGGCGACGACGCTCGGGAAGGGCTGACGGCCGTTTTATCGGTGAAAGTTCCTGATCCCAAGTTTTCATCACAAACCAAAGACAAGCTCGTTTCTTCTGAAGTCAAATCGATTGTTGAGTCGGCGGTTTCTGATAAGTTGCAAAATTTCTTGTTAGAGAACCCTAAAGAGGCAAAAATAATAGCCAACAAAATTGTTGATGCAGCCCGTGCGCGCGAAGCTGCGAGACGCGCTCGAGAAATGACTCGACGTAAAAGTGCATTAGACATTGCTGGCCTACCTGGGAAGCTCGCTGACTGTCAAGAAAAAGATCCTGCACTATGTGAACTATTCTTAGTAGAGGGTGACTCTGCGGGTGGGTCTGCGAAGCAAGCACGCGATCGTAAATCACAGGCTATTTTACCCTTAAAAGGTAAAATACTGAATGTTGAGAAGGCACGTTTTGATAAGATGCTTCAGTCTGCTGAGGTTGGGACATTAATTACGGCTTTGGGTTGTGGAATCGGAAAAGAAGAGTACGATCCGAATAAATTACGCTACCACCGCATTATCATCATGACGGATGCCGACGTGGATGGGTCACATATTCGTACACTTTTGCTCACTTTTTTTTATC
>JBIKMG010000002.1:0-70709 GCA_044359385.1 Coxiellaceae bacterium | reverse complement strand
CAAGAACTTAACTTGCGCGCTAATACCGCCGTTATCGCTGCTGTCAAGGTCGTCTTACCATGATCCACGTGACCAATCGTTCCTACGTTTACATGCGGCTTACTTCGAACAAATGCTTCTTTTGACATGTTTTATGCCCTCCACTCTCAATTAATTTCTTGATTCAATCACTTCTTTAGCAATATTGCTTGGCGCTTCCGTATATCTTGAAAACTCCATTGAGTAAACTGCACGACCCTGAGAGAAAGAGCGTAGATCAGTTGCATACCCAAACATTTCAGCAAGAGGAACCTCACAACCAATTACTTTCCCTGCTGCAGTTTCATCCATGTTCTGAATAATACCGCGACGCCTATTCAAGTCGCCAACAACATCACCCATATAATCCTCAGGAGTCACGACCTCTACTTTCATCATAGGCTCCAATAAAACAGGTGAGCCTTCTTTAGCACCTTCTTTAAAACAAATAGAGCCGGCTATTTTAAACGCCATTTCATTTGAGTCAACATCATGAAAAGAACCATCGAACAAGGTAACCCTGACATCCACAACAGGAAATCCGGCAATAATGCCATTTTCCATCTGCTCTTTAACACCCTTCTCTACCGCAGGGATATATTCGCGTGGAATAACACCGCCCACAATTTTATTCACAAATTCAAACCCTGCACCAAACTCTTGGGGCTCAAGCCTCAAACACACGTGACCATATTGACCACGGCCACCTGTTTGGCGCACGTACTTAGTTTCCTTTTCCACCGCTTTACGAATAGTTTCACGATAGGCAACTTGTGGCTTACCTACATTAGCTTCAACATTAAACTCTCGGCGCATTCGATCCACAATAATTTCAAGATGAAGCTCACCCATTCCACTAATAATCGTTTGACCCGACTCCTCATCTGTTCGAACTCGAAAAGAAGGGTCTTCTTGAGCTAGCTTACCCAACGCAACACCCATTTTTTCTTGATCTGCTTTTGTTTTCGGCTCAACTGCGACAGAAATAACGGGCTCTGGAAACTCCATGCGCTCTAGCGTAATTATGTGCTCTAAGTCACACAGCGTGTCTCCTGTTGTCACATTTTTAAGGCCCACCGCTGCGGCAATACCACCTGCACGAACCTCTTTTATTTCTTCACGAGAATTCGCATGCATTTGCACAATACGCCCAATACGCTCTTTCTTGCCTTTCACTGGATTATAAACAGCGGTGCCGGAAGTCAAAACACCGGAGTAAACTCGAAAGAAAGTTAACGTACCCACAAATGGATCTGTTGCAATCTTAAATGCTAGCGCAGCAAAGGGTTGATCATCTGAAGCGACACACTCGGCCTCTGACCCATCCTCCAATACACCTTTAATCGCCTGAACCTCTTTGGGAGAAGGCATATACTCAACAACACCATCGAGCATGGCCTGCACACCTTTGTTCTTAAAGGCTGAGCCACAAAACATCGGCACAATTTCACCCGCTAATGTACGAGCACGTATACCCCGTTTAATTTCTTCATTGGTCAACTCGCCATCTTCCAAGTACTTATTCATCAAAACTTCATTCGCTTCTGCAGCAGCTTCAATAATACCGGCCCTTAACTCCTCACACTGAGCCTGTATATCAGCTGGAATAGGCTCCTCTTGATATGTCATCCCTCGATCTTCCTCATTCCAGAAAATCGCTTTCATACGAAGCAAGTCAACAACCCCTTTAAAATCTTCCTCAGCACCAATATTCATTTGCATCGGAACGGGATTCGCTTTTAAACGTGTTCGAATCTGTGCAACAACACGCAAGAAGTCAGCACCTGAACGGTCCATCTTGTTAACAAAGCCAATCCGAGGGACACCGTATTTGTTTGCTTGACGCCAAACTGTTTCACTTTGCGGCTCTACACCACCGACCGAACAAAAAACAGCAACCGCACCATCTAGAACGCGAAGAGATCGCTCAACTTCAATCGTAAAATCTACGTGCCCTGGGGTATCAATAATATTAAATCGGTGCTCGGGAAACTGTTTATCCATCCCGCTCCAATAACAGGTAGTGGCAGCGGAAGTAATGGTAATACCGCGCTCTTGCTCTTGCTCCATCCAGTCCATAACGGCAGAACCTTCATGGACCTCGCCCATTTTATGTGAAACGCCCGTATAATACAAAACTCGCTCTGTCGTAGTTGTTTTCCCGGCATCAATGTGGGCCATAATTCCGATATTACGGGTATGGTCGAGAGAAACGTTTTTAATAGACATAACTTTAATCCTTTACCAGCGAAAATGGGCAAATGCTTGATTTGATTTAGCCATGCGATGAACGTCTTGGCGCTGACGAACAGCACCACCTCGATCAGCTAGGGCATCTAAGATTTCATTTGCCAAACGAAGAGTCATCGACTTTTCTGAACGCTTACGTGCAAAAGAGGCAAGCCAGCGCATACCCAAAGCCTTCCGACGACGAGGACGCACTTCAACGGGAACTTGATAGGTCGACCCACCGACCCGACGCGAACGAACCTCAACCGTTGGACTAGCCGCCTTCAAGGCGCGCTTAAAGAGATTCATGGCTAACTCACGAGCCTCTGGATCTTGGCGGATATCCCCAAAACTTAACTTCAAACCAGCATCACCCTCAGCATCACCTGCTGAGTCCCCATCCTCTTCACTGATTCTCTTACCAATATCGGCAAATAGATTTTTGTCTTTCTGCAGTGCCTTAAGTACGTAATCCAATGCTCCATAGGCAATACTTTCAGCCAAGGACTTCTTGCCATGCTTAGTTAACACATTAATAAACTCAGCCAACAACTCACTTTGAAACAGTGGGTCCGGTAAAATTTCACGCCGAGGGGCTGCTTTTCTTCTAGCCATTACTAAAAACTCCTACTGTTTCGGTTTCTTCTCGCCATATTTAGATCGACCCTGCCGTCGGCCAGAAACACCCGCTGTATCCAAGCTACCCCTAATAATGTGATAACGTACACCGGGTAAATCCTTCACAGCACCACCACGAATAAGCACGACTGAGTGCTCCTGAAGGTTGTGACCTTCGCCACCAATGTATGCAGTCACTTCTTTTCCAGTCGTCAAGCGCACACGAGCAACCTTACGAAGAGCTGAGTTTGGCTTCTTAGGCGTCGTGGTATAAACACGAGTACAAACACCTCGTTTCTGCGGACAGTTCTGTAGAGCGGGGACACCGCTTTTTCTAACTTTTTTGCTCCGGGGATATCGTACTAACTGTTGTGTGGTTTTTGGCATACTGCTTCCTACTATCATTCGACCTTAAGTCAACTGCCTTACAAAATGTGCAATTCAGAGCCGCGATTCTATTAAAGCCCTCCCACCCTGTCAAGGGCCACGTTGGGTTTTAGCTTAAAAAAGGCAAATTAGTGAATACTTAATTTTAAAACCTGATTTCAGCGAGTTTATCTCTCTTCTCAAACCTCTATTTCGCTCGACTTTTTTTTCTAACTCGTTTTTTTTCAATCAGCACTTGTCATTTTTTAAAAAAAGCATCCAGAATAAATAAAATAACATTACAAAAGAGCTCTAAAAGCGCGAAGCGAGAACGTTGCAGACATACACCAAGCCACAACACATAGAAAGAGAGTCACTCTAAAATACAATCTCTTTATGAAGCACTCTTTTTATAACTCGACCCATTGAGCAAACGAAAAATCTGCGATCACTTCCTGCAATCACTTAAGGCTCCTGAAACGTTCATTGATTTCGCTTAACAAGAGACATTACAAAAAAGACGCTCGCAACAATGAAAACAGCATACAGTCGAAACGCCCGCTTTAGCAGGCGTCACATCAGAAATTATTCTCCGGTCTTATCCCCTGCTCTATCACTCGCCGCTTGTGAGCGAAATGCTTTGGATAGCGCTACCTCTACTTCAACTGCATTTATTTCTTCCGTTTCTTGAGCGCCCACTTTTCGTTTTAGGCTTTTCTCTAAGCGTTGACGGTGGTAGGTAAAGCCCGTGCCTGCCGGTATTAAACGACCTACAATCACATTTTCTTTCAACCCACGAAGATCATCGCGCTTACCAGCGACAGCAGCACCTGTCAAAACGCGCGTTGTTTCTTGGAAAGAAGCCGCTGAAATAAAGGATTCCGTAGCCAAAGACGCTTTTGTAATACCTAACAAAATCGGATTAAAGGTTGCCTCTATGCCACCCTCTGCAACAATCTTGCGATTGGCCTCGAGAAGCACATAACGCTCGACCTGTTCACCCGCTAAAAAGCGACTATTCCCTGGATGAACTACCTCCACTTTTCGCAACATTTGGCGCACGATGACTTCAATGTGCTTATCGTTAATCTTCACTCCCTGCAAACGATAGACTTCTTGCACTTCCTTCACGACAAAGTTAGCAAGTGCATTCACACCTAACAAACGCAGAATATCATTCTGATCTTCTGGGCCAACAGCTAAAATCTCACCCTTTCGAACATGCTCGCCTTCGAACACGTTAATATGACGCCATTTTGGAATTAAATATTCGTGACACTCGTCATTTTCACCATTGATAATCAAGCGACCTTTTTCTTTTGTATCCTTACCAAACTGAACAATACCCGAAATTTCGGCCATAATCGCTGCGTCTTTTGGCTTTCTTGCTTCAAATAAATCAGCGACTCTTGGTAATCCACCGGTAATATCACGTGTTTTCGTTGTCTCTTGTGGGATCCTTGCCAAAATATCTCCGATCCTCACATGCTCAGAGTCTGCCTTCGTGATTACAGTGCCCTCTGGCATAAAATACGTAGCCTGAACCTTTCCACCTGGCATCATGACATCCGTTCCTGTCTCATCAACCAACTTAATCATCGGCCGCAAATCTTTGCCCCCTGGGCCACGCTGAGTTGCTGCAATAACTACTGTGCTCGATAACCCTGTCATCTCATCCGTTTGACGAGTCATGGTAACACCTTCAATCAAGTCAACGAACTGCAAACGACCCGCTACCTCTGTAATCACAGGATGCATGTGCGGATCCCACTGCGCTAAGACTTGCCCCATAGAAACCGCATCTTTTTCACGAATAGACAATTGTGCGCCGTATGGAAGCTTATAATTTTCGCGCTCAGCACCCCTGCTATCTAAAATACTTAACTCTCCTGATCGAGAAACGACAATCAACTGATTATTTGTGTTTTCAACCAAGCGAACATTTTTCAATTGAACCATACCATTTGATACCGCCTCAATTTTATTTTCAGCAGTTGCTCGCGATGCCGCACCACCAATATGGAAGGTACGCATGGTTAACTGTGTTCCTGGCTCACCAATTGACTGAGCAGCCACCACGCCAATTGCTTCACCTTCGTTAACCAAATGACCACGCGCGAGATCACGACCAAAGCATTTCGAACAAACCCCGTAAATGGTTTCACATGTAATAACCGATCGGACAAGCACCGTATCAACACCGCTTTCATCCAATACCTGAACATTTGCCTCATCCAATAATGTTCCTTCTGAAAATAAAAGGTCATTACTTTGTGGCTGATAAACAGGCTTAGCAAGCACACGACCCAACACACGTTGGTGCAAGGGCTCAACAATATCTCCACCCTCAATATGGGGTCTGATTTCTATCCCTTGCTTTGATCCACAATCAAATTCTGTAACAACCAAGTCTTGTGCAACGTCGACCAAACGACGTGTTAAGTAACCTGAGTTTGCTGTTTTCAATGCCGTATCGGCCAACCCTTTACGAGCACCGTGCGTTGATGTGAAATACTCAGCAACACTCAATCCTTCACGGAAGTTTGCTTTAATCGGCGTCTCAATAATCGATCCGTCTGGCTTGGCCATTAGACCACGCATACCTGCCAACTGACGAATCTGAGCCGCTGAACCCCTAGCACCTGAATCTGACATCATGAAAATAGAGTTAAATGAGGATTGCTCTACTTTTTTACCTGATGCGTCAATCACTTCATCTTTTTCAATTTTCATCATCATCGCTTTTGCAACGATGTCACTTGTCCGTGACCAAATATCCAAAACTTTACTGTAACACTCGCCTCTTGTTAACAAACCCGTATCGTACTGCTCTTTAATTAGACGCACCTCATCTTCCGCACTATTAATAATGGTTTGCTTTTCTTCGGGAATAAGCAGGTCATTAATTCCGACCGATATGCCTGAGTACGTTGCATATCGAAACCCGGTATACATCAAATGATCTGCAAAAATAACTGTTTCTTTCAACCCAATTCGACGATAGGTTTTATCCAACAAGGCAGAAACAGCTTTTTTCTTCATCGTCATATTTACGTCTGCAAAGCGCATTCCCTTGGGAACAATTTCCCATAAAATGGCACGACCCACCGTGGTATCGACTACTTGTGTGTGCTCATCCCATTGACCTGTCTTCTCATTTTTTGTGTATTCATTAATTCGAACTTTTACCTTGGCATGCAAACTAACGGCTTTATTTTCATACGCAACTAAAACTTCATCTACATCAGAAAAAAGCGAGCCTTCGCCAGGAACATTGACAGCTTCACGGGACATATAGTAAAGACCCAATACAACATCCTGAGTTGGAACAATTACGGGATCACCGTTTGCTGGGTGCAACACATTATTCGTCGACATCATCAACGAACGCGCCTCTAGCTGCGCTTCCAATGTTAATGGGACGTGAACTGCCATTTGATCGCCATCAAAGTCCGCATTATATGCGGTACAAACTAAAGGATGGAGCTGAATCGCTTTCCCCTCTACCAAAACAGGTTCAAACGCCTGAATACCCAAACGGTGCAAGGTTGGAGCCCTGTTTAATAACACGGGATGCTCCCGAATAACCTGTTCCAAGATATCCCAAACTTCTGCTACTTCACTGTCAACCATTCGCTTTGCAGCTTTAATAGTTGTAGCCAAGCCTCTGCTTTGTAATTTACTAAATATAAATGGCTTAAATAACTCCAAAGCCATTTTTTTAGGCAGCCCACACTGATGCAATTTTAAAGAGGGACCCACCACAATCACTGAACGACCAGAATAGTCAACTCGTTTACCTAGCAAATTTTGCCGAAAACGCCCGCCTTTCCCTTTAATCATATCTGCCAATGACTTCAAAGGACGTCTATTTGAACCCGTAATAGCACGACCACGGCGACCATTATCCAGTAATGCGTCCACGGCTTCTTGCAACATCCGTTTTTCATTACGCACAATAATATCCGGAGCATCTAATTCCAATAAGCGTTTCAACCGATTATTTCGATTAATCACTCGTCGGTATAAATCATTTAAATCTGAAGTTGCAAAACGGCCCCCATCTAGAGGAACTAACGGACGTAAATCCGGTGGCAAAACCGGTAAAACACGCAAAATCATATACTCTGGCTTATTACCCGAGTGCACAAAGTCATTTAAAATTTTCAACCGCTTCGTGAGTTTTCTAATTCTGGTATCTGAAGAGGTCTGTTGTATCGCTGCTTCAACTTCTTCAATCGCTTGCTTCAGATCAATTTCACTCAATAGTTTTTCAATCGCTTCAGCGCCCATCAACGCTGTAAAATCATCCCCGTACTCATCCAAAGCCTCCATGTAGGCCTCTTCTGTTAGCAACTGATTTTTTTCCAACGCAGTCATACCTGGATCAACTACAACGAACGCTTCAAAATAAAGCACACGCTCAATATCGCGCAGGGTAATATCCAGTAGCAAACCGATGCGGGATGGGAGTGATTTTAAAAACCAAATATGCGCAACCGGGCAAGCCAGCTCAATATGACCCATACGATCTCGACGCACCTTTGTCTGAGTAACCTCAACACCACACTTTTCACAGACAACTCCGCGATGCTTTAATCGCTTGTATTTGCCGCACAAACATTCAAAGTCCTTAATAGGGCCAAATATTTCTGCGCAAAACAAACCACGACGCTCGGGTCTAAATGTCCGATAATTAATTGTTTCAGGCTTACAAACCTCACCGTTTGACCACGCACGAATCTTGGACGGAGATGCGATTGTGATGCGCAAGCTAGTGGCATCAAGACTGGATGTATGGTTATGCAACGCACCCGCTGAATTTACTAAATCATGAAAACTGTGTGCCAATGTTTTTCTCCCAAAGTTAATTCTTATTGCGTTTTATTAATCGTTCTCAAGATTAATGTCGATTCCCAATGAGCGAATCTCTTTAATCAAAACGTTGAACGACTCAGGCATTCCTGGATCCATTCTGTGATTACCATCAACAATATTTTTATACATCCTAGTGCGGCCATTCACATCATCGGATTTTACCGTTAGCATTTCTTGCAACGTATACGCTGCGCCGTATGCTTCTAATGCCCAAACCTCCATCTCACCAAAACGCTGGCCACCAAACTGAGCTTTACCACCTAAGGGTTGTTGCGTCACTAGACTGTATGAACCCGTAGAACGCGCATGCATTTTATCGTCGACCAAGTGATTTAGTTTTAACATATACATGTAGCCAACCGTCACTTGTCGCTCAAATGGAACACCTGTTCGTCCATCAATTAACGTCGTCTGACCTGACTCTGGCAAGCCTGCCATTGCCAAAAGTTCTTTTATTTTGCTTTCTGAAGCACCCTCAAAGACAGGTGTCGCCGTTGGCACGCCTTCTCGCAAGTTAGTTGCCAACTCTGTAATATCTTCATCACTAAACTCAGCCCAATCTAGCTGATCCTTACCTGTAACCGAATAAAGCTTCGCTAAATACTCACGCAACTGCTTCACATCCGAGCGCGCATCAAGAAGATCTGCAATACGCTGACCTAATCCTTTAGCCGCCCAGCCCAAATGCGTCTCTAAAACTTGACCAATATTCATCCGTGATGGCACACCTAACGGATTTAGAACGATATCTACCGGCGTTCCATCTTCCATATGAGGCATATCCTCAACTGGAATGATGGTTGAAATAACCCCTTTGTTCCCATGACGCCCAGCCATTTTATCCCCTGGCTGAATACGTCGCTTAACGGCAAGATACACTTTAACAATTTTAATGACGCCTGGCGCCATGTCGTCGCCCTGCGCGAATTTTTTACGTAAAATTTTTACCTTTTCGTCAGCGGCTAAGTGAAGATTCTTGAATTGCTCATGTGCTGCCTCTAAGCGCTTCGATTCTTTTTCATCTTTTAAACGAAGCTCAAACCATTGCACAGAAGATAAGTCAGTGAGGTATTCTTTCGTTATTTTCGAACCGGATTTCAAGCCTTTGGGTCCACCACCGACCACTTTGCCGACCAAGAAGTCTGCTAGATTCGAGAAAAGCGCCTCTTCTTGAATATGCAGCTCAGCATCAATATCTTTCTTGGCTTTAACCATTTCAGATTGCTCAATAGCCAACGCCCTCTCGTCTTTATTAACGCCCTCTCTCGTGAAAATACGAACATCAATGACCGTACCACTGGTGCCGGTTGGAACGCGCAAAGAAGAGTCTTTAACATCCGATGCTTTTTCACCAAAGATGGCGCGCAATAACTTCTCCTCGGGAGAAAGCTGTGTCTCACCTTTTGGTGTGATTTTACCCACCAAAATATCTCCAGGCCCTACTTCTGCACCAATATAAACAACACCGGTACCGTCGAGCTTACTCAGTGCTGACTCTCCAATATTTGGAATATCTGGCGTGACTTCCTCTGAACCAAGCTTGGTATCGCGTGCAATACAGGTTAACTCTTGAATATGAATAGTCGTAAAACGATCCTCACTCACCAACCGCTCTGATATTAAAATCGAGTCTTCGAAGTTGTAACCATTCCACGGCATGAACGCGACCAATAAGTTTTGACCCAATGCCAACTCACCCAAATCGGTCGAAGGACCATCTGCCAATACATCTCCAGCACTCACTCGATCATTTGAGCTAATGATCGGACGTTGATTGATGCAGGTGTTTTGATTAGAGCGCGTAAATTTGGTTAAATTATAGATATCTAACCCAATATCATCGTTACCCATTTCATCTGGATTTACACGAATAACTATTCTAGATGCGTCAACAGATTCAACGATACCGCCTCGCTTCGCTGTTACCGTAACACCTGAATCCCTCGCTACTTTTCGTTCCATACCGGTTCCCACCAGCGGCCGATCAGCTCTTAGTGTTGGAACAGCTTGGCGCTGCATATTGGACCCCATTAAAGCCCTATTCGCATCATCGTGCTCTAGAAAAGGAATTAATGAAGCCGCAACAGAAACAACTTGCTTTACTGAAACATCAACATAGTTAATCTTGTCTCGTGCAGCTAAAGTAAACTCGCCCTTGTGACGACAAACAACTAAATCATTCGTAATTTTATTGTTGTTATCTACCTCAACGTCTGCTTGAGCAATATAATTTTCACCTTCATTAATCGCCGATAAATACTCAAAGTCATCCGATAAAACCCCATCTTTTACTTTACGAAACGGTGTTTCAATAAATCCATAATGATTGGCTCGTGCATAAACGGCCAAGGAATTAATCAAGCCAATATTCGGTCCCTCTGGCGTTTCAATCGGACAAACTCGGCCGTAGTGTGTTGGATGGACGTCTCGAACATCAAAACCTGCACGCTCCCGCGTCAAACCACCAGGACCTAGTGCCGATACACGACGCTTATGTGTCACCTCTGATAACGGGTTGTTTTGATCCATAAACTGTGACAGTTGGCTGGAACCAAAAAATTCCTTCATCGCTGCTGCAACCGGTTTTGAATAAACCAAATCCTGAGGCATCATCGTGTCTACATCGACCAAACTAATTCTATCTTTAACGGCTCTTTCAACACGAACAAGACCTACTCGGAATTGATTCTCAGCCATCTCACCCACGGCACGAATACGTCGATTTCCAAAATGATCAATATCATCGACCTCGTCTCGACCGTGTCGGATTTCTAACAGCACTTTAATTACATCAATAAAATCTTCTTTCTCTAACGTGCCTGAGCCTGTTGATATCTTACGCCCAACACGACGATTAAACTTCATACGCCCCACTTCAGACAAATCATAACGATCTAGTGAGAAAAACAAAGATTCGAATAGTGACTCAGCTGCATCCTTCGTGGGCGGCTCACCAGGACGCATAATACGATAAATATCAACCAATGCTTCTAACTTGTTGGTCGTTGTATCTGCCCTCAACGTATCAGAAATAAAGGGACCACATTCAATTTCATTAATGTACAAAAGCTCAAGAGGGCCCACTGCATGCTGAATCAAGAGCGCATTATGTTCTTGCGTCAATACCGAATTTGCAGCAATGACCACTTCTCCCGTCTTCTTATTCACCAAGTCTTTTGCGAGCACTTTGCCGTACAAATATTCAGCTGGCAATGCGAGCTCTGTAATTCCTGCCTGTTCAATTTTTCGAATATATCTTGCAGATATGCGACGACCCGCTTCTACAATCACCTCTTTTGATTTTGGATCAACAATATCAACTAACGCAATTTCTCCCTTGAGTCGCTGGGGCTGTAGCTCAAGCTTCACGGTTCCTGGTGCGTAATGAATGACATCTGTGCTATAAAATATATCTAAAATTTCCTGGCTACTGTAGTCTAGCGCACGCAACAAGGTCGTTACGGGCAATTTTCTTCTTCGATCAATACGAACATGGATCAAATCTTTGGGGTCAAATTCAAAATCCAACCAGGAACCACGATAGGGAATAATACGAGCACTATGCAATAACTTACCAGAAGAGTGAGTTTTACCTTTGTCATGATCGAAAATAACACCGGGAGAACGATGCAACTGAGAAACGACAACACGCTCTGTCCCATTAATAATCAAGCTTCCTGTGTCCGTCATCAATGGGATTTCTCCCATATAAACTTCTTGCTCTTTAATATCTTTGACTTCAAACTTACCGAGCTCTAATGATTCTTTGTTATAAATAATTAACCGGATCTTCACCTTCAAAGGCGCCGCATACGTCAGGCCTCGTAATTTACATTCAGACACATCAAACAGTGAATCACCGAGCCGATAGCTGATATATTTTAACTTAGCTATCTCCGAATAACTCGTAATCTCATCAAATACACTCAGAAGCGCAGCATGCAACCCGACTGGCTGTCTATCTTCTGGAGCAACGTCTTTTTGCAAAAATGCTTTATATGAGTCAATCTGCATAGCCAGCAAGTATGGCATTGGCATAGCAGAAGAGGATTTTTCGCTTAAATTCAATCGAGCACGTTTTTTTTCTTCAAATGGAATAGCCATATCATTTCCTCTTGGTTCTATCCAGCAAACATAACAAAATGGGTCAACTCAAATTTACACACGCACAGCACCCAAAAAACCATGTGCGCTAAAGAAGAAGCCTGAAAAGAAGATCTATCTCTCTTCTCACCCCTCTTTTTCTCAATAAGCAAGTCAGGGAGCGCCATAAGCACTCCCCGACTCAGGTTGGCGTTAATTATTTAACTTCAACTTGCGCACCGGCTTCTTCAAGCTGCTTTTTCAGATTCGCTGCTTCATCTTTAGAAACACCTTCTTTCACTACAACAGGTGCAGCTTCAACCATGTCTTTCGCTTCCTTCAATCCCAAATTAGTGATGACGCGAATTGCTTTAATGACATTAATTTTATTTTCGCCTATCGATTTCATGACGACATCAAATTCGGTTTTTTCCTCTACCACGGCAGCATCACCACCAACAGCTGGACCTGCAACCGCAACAGCAGCAGCAGAAACACCAAATTTTTCTTCCATTTCTTCTACTAGCTTACAAACATCCATTACACTCATTTTAGAAATGCTTTCTAGAATTTGTTCACGTGATATTTCAGTCATTTTAATTTCTCCCAAGTTATTTTTAATTGAACCTAATTAGGACTTCTGATCTCTAACTGCTGCAACTGCACGAACCAACTGAGCGACAGGCTCATTTATAGTTCGAACCAATTGAGTAATTGGAGCCATCATTTGCGCCATCAGCTTAGCAATCGCCTGGTCACGCGATGGCAAATTAGCCACCGCAATCAATTGATTTGGAGCTAACCGCTCTCCATCAACTGCCAATGCTTTTACTTCGATTTTGTCGTTTGATTTAGTGAAGTCACGTAATACACGCGCAGCTGCGCCTGGTTCATCTTGTGCAAAAAAAAGCACAATAGGACCAACCAAATCATCTTCCAAACAAGAAAAATCTGTTCCCTTCAGCGCACGTCGCGCGAGTGTGTTACGAAAAATTCGCATAATCACACGCTCTTTACGAGCTGCCTTTCGCAAAGTGGTCATTTCAGAAACAGTCAGGCCCCTGTAATCAGCCGCAACAGCAGAGATTGAACTCGCTGCTAATGCCACCAATTCAGCAACCATTTCCTGTTTTTGAGTTAGAGTGACAGTCACTGCTCTACCTCCAGTTATACACATATTAAGGTTTGCATACACAAACCTCTACCAAAATGATGATGACACAACACATAAACATGTACTGGCACCATCGCCTGCGTAGGCCCCACCTTCCTTGGTTAGATTAAGCAACGTATCCTAATCAGTCGCACCTACGGTCTCCGACGACGTGGCAGCAAATCTACTGCTGCCTTGCCGCGAATTCATCTCTATCTAGCTATCGAGTTCCCTTTTGTCTAAGACAATACCTGGGCCCATTGTGCTTGATACCGTAATTTTTTTAAAATACACCCCTTTAGCACTAGCTGGTTTTACTTTTTTTAGATCCACCAGAACCGCCTGCAAGTTCTCCAGCAACTGGTCTTCGCTAAACGATGTCTTACCAATGCTGCAGTGAACAATACCCGCTTTCTCAGAACGATAACGAACCTGACCTGCTTTCGCACTTTTAACCGCTCCCACAACATCGGATGTGACCGTCCCAACCTTTGGGTTAGGCATCAAACCACGCGGACCGAGTACCTGACCTAACCGACCCACAACACGCATAGCATCAGGCGATGCGATAACCACATCAAAATTCATTTCCCCAGCTTGAATTGCATCCGCCAAATCTTCAAAGCCCACCAAATCCGCTCCAGCCGCCTTCGCTTGCTCTGCTTTTTCACCTTGAGCAAAAACAGCAACACGGACTTGTTTCCCTGTACCGTGAGGCAAAACTGTTGCACTGCGAACAGCTTGATCTGATTTCCGAGGATCCACGCCTAACATAATACTGACATCAACGCTTTCGGAAAATTTTACATCTTTGGCGCACAACTTAACAATTTCTAAGCCTTTTTTGGCTGCATAGACGTGGTTTTGTTTCACCAGTTCAGCCCATTTTTTCTTTCTTTTTGATAGCGCCATTTTACTCTACCCCCTCACAATCAATACCCATGCTTCTTGCTGTGCCAGCAATTGTGCGAACAGCTGCCTCTAAATCTTTCGCCGTCAAATCGTTTTCTTTACGTTTAGCAATTGCTTCAAGCTGCTCACGTGTTACAACACCTACTTTATCTTTAGAGGGATTAGAGCTTCCTTTCGCGCCCTTCAATACATCCTTTTTTAGCAATGCTGAAGCAGGGGGGGACTTTATAATAAACGTAAAACTTTTATCGCCATATACTGTAATCACAACCGGAAGGGGCAAACCCTTTTCCTCAGCGGCTGTTTTTGCGTTAAATGCTTTACAAAACTCCATAATATTTACACCTTTTTGACCCAGCGCTGGACCAACAGGTGGACTTGGGTTTGCTGCCCCTGCCGGAATTTGCAGTTTAATATATGCTACTATCTTCTTTGCCATATTTTCCTCATTTTGGGTTCAAGCGCCTTTCGGCTCCCCACGCTACACACCACACAATTTTCACTGTGCTCTACTAATCACCCGCCTAAGAGGCTCTTTCAACTTGCGTAAACTCGAGCTCCACCGGCGTCGCTCGACCAAAAATCAAAACCGATACTCTCAAGCGGCTCTTTTCATAGTTGACGTCTTCAACCACGCCATTAAAATCGGCAAAAGGACCGTCGGTTACTCGAACCAACTCGCCTGGCTCATATGCGGTCTTTGGCTTAGGCTTACCTTCGGCCTCAGCACTCAAACGACTTAGGATCACATCCACTTCTTTTTGACTAATCGGCGCTGGACGCTCTGCTGTTCCACCTATAAATCCAAGCACTTTGGGCACATCCTTGACTAAATACCAAGTCGCATCATTCATTTCCATCTGAATCAAAACGTACCCAGGGAAAAACTTCCGATCTGATTTGACTTTCTTTTTATCTGCGCCGCGCAAGGAAATCACCTCTTCGGTTGGAACAAGAATTTCCCCAAAGTATTTCTCCAGACCCTTAACCTTAATTCGCTCATTCATCAACTCTATTACTTTTTGCTCGCAGCTAGAGTAGACATGCAAAACATACCATTTTAACGTGTTATTTTTTTGCGAATGCTCAGAGCTCTTACCGCCACTACCTACTTGATCTTCAACACTCATGACGCAACCTACCTGCTTATTAAACCAATCGCCCACATAAACAAACTATCAAAGATCCACAGTAAGATTGTGACGACCGTTACCACCAACACAACACGAACAGAGATACTTATCACTTCAGATCGTGTCTGCCAGTGAACTCGCCTCAGCTCCTGATTGGCCCCTTTTACAAACCCCCAAGCGACTTGGCCCTTTTGCGTCCACGCCACCGCCAGCAAAACAACCACAAACAAAACAATTCCAACCGCAACCTTAATTGCTTCTGAAATTGATTCGAAATACCAATTGGCAACAACACCGCATAAAATTAAAAGCCAAACCAAAACCCACTTTATGCCATCACCTTTGCGCTCACGCTCTTGCGCCTTACGCTTAACCTCTTTACTAGAAGCCATGCAACCACCTAAATGTACTGTTAATAAACAGATTCCCTGCCAAAAAATGGCAGGCCAGGAGGGACTCGAACCCCCAACCTGCGGTTTTGGAGACCGCTGCTCTACCAATTGAGCCACTGGCCTTTATTATTCCAAATAAGTCAAGATCGCCCACAATGCGCGAGTATACACATTCTGGACGAATTGTCATCTTTTTTTAACTGGCCGCTCCAAATACGGCCAGACAAAAAAGCTAGCTATCCAAAGATTGGCCTATTTAACCACCTTTGTTACAACGCCGGCACCCACTGTACGGCCACCTTCTCGAATCGCAAAACGCAATCCCACAACCATCGCAATCGGATTGCCCAACTCTACCGTTACCTTAACGTTCTCTCCTGGCATCACCATCTCTGATCCGCTGGGCAACGTTACCGATCCCGTCACGTCTGTCGTCCTAAAATAAAACTGCGGACGGTAACCATTCAAGAATGGGGTATGTCGACCACCCTCTTCTTTCGATAACACATAGACTTCCGCTTCAAATGTCGTATGCGGCGTGATCGATCCCGGATGCACCAATACCTGTCCTCGCTCAACATCTTCTCGTTTCGTCCCTCGTAACAACACACCCACGTTGTCTCCCGCCTGACCTTGATCCAACAACTTTCGAAACATCTCCACGCCTGTACAGGTTGTCTTCTGTGTGTCTCTAATACCAACAATTTCTAATGCTTCCCCAACTTTCACAACGCCCGCTTCTATTCGACCCGTTACAACCGTTCCTCGACCCGATATAGAAAACACATCTTCAATCGGCATCAAAAAGGGTTTATCCATTTCTCGAACTGGAATATCGATGTATTCATCCAACGCCTTCGCTAATCGCATAATCGATTCTTCACCCAGCTCGCTCGCTTCTCCTTCCAACGCCTTTAACGCTGAACCGATAACCACTGGAATCGTATCCCCAGGAAAACCATAATGACTCAGTAACTCTCGAATCTCCATCTCCACCAGTTCCAATAACTCCGCATCATCCACCATGTCCGCTTTGTTCATGAATACCACTATCTTTGGCACACCTACCTGCTTCGCCAACACAATGTGTTCTCGAGTTTGCGGCATAGGCCCATCCGCAGCCGATACAACCAGTATCGCTCCATCCATTTGCGCAGCACCCGTAATCATGTTCTTCACATAATCCGCGTGCCCTGGACAGTCCACGTGCGCATAGTGACGCTGTTCCGTTTCATACTCCACATGCGATGTCGATATCGTTATCCCTCGCGCTTTCTCTTCCGGCGCCTTATCAATCTCATCAAATGCTTTCGCTTTATTGCAAGAACTTAACTTGCGCGCTAATACCGCCGTTATCGCTGCTGTCAAGGTCGTCTTACCATGATCCACGTGACCAATCGTTCCTACGTTTACATGCGGCTTACTTCGAACAAATGCTTCTTTTGACACAAAAATACCCTCCAAAAGAGAAAAAATCCCACGACCAAGTGGAGCCCACAACCGGAATTGAACCGGTGACCTCTTCCTTACCAAGGAAGTGCTCTACCCCTGAGCTATGTGGGCCCAGGATCCACGATTGAGCGGGTGATGGGAATCGAACCCACGCCATCAGCTTGGAAGGCTGAGGTTCTACCATTGAACTACACCCGCAAGTTATTATCTGTTAAACAACCGCTTTTCCGAATCTGCTTAACCAAGCCTGGGCGCCAGGGCTTTAAGGACTCATGCCCGACTCACTCCGGTTTTCGACCTGTCTCGCAGCTACATCAAAATCAGCCTTTATTAACATCTTGAAATTGGAGGGGGCAGGATTCGAACCTGCGAAGGCGAAGCCGTCAGATTTACAGTCTGATCCCTTTGACCGCTCGGGAACCCCTCCACAACCCCAGATTCAACAACAGAACCCGGAATAATCAAGCTGGTCATTGTCTTCAAGTGACTCCCGAATGTCAACTGGTTTAAACTGCAAAATCAATCTGATCTAGCGATTTTATACACACATGGTCAACCGCACCTTGAACCGACAGCGCTAGATAATAGCCCCGATCGTTAGCCCAAAGAGCCAGGTAGTCTGTTGAATTCACGGGCCTACCATCGATCTGAATCGATGGCCACTGTGCATCAGCGTCAACACTGAGCCGATCAAAGCCATAAGACAAACCCAAGCCTAACCGCTTCGTATACGCTTCTTTCAAGACCCAAGACTTTAGAACCCAGCTTTTTTTAGCTTTTTCAGCTAGATTACGCACTTTTTCTTGCTCAATCCTCGATAAACATGCTGCGATGAAGTCGTCTACATTCGCTATGTTTCGATCCACTTTCTCCACATCCACCCCAACCGCTTGGTTACGGGCTACAGCTAAGACGACGCAACCTGGCGTATCCGCTAGATTGAAGCACCAGCTTGGATCTGACATTAAAAAAAGCTTGCCTTTTTTATCTCTAGAAAAAATCAGATTCGATTCTGACAGGCCCGTTGCTTGCGCTAACAACGGTCTGCGAACATAAAGGGAAATAGTCAACTGCGCTTTGCTGCTATCACGCATCCTATCCACGCGCTTTTTTTCTCCCGGTAATAAGCGCTGATAAGCAGCAGCAACCGCTGACTCCGTCCAGCTGGCGTTAACTACATAGAGGGTAAGCAAGAAAACCTGCTATTTACTAGACGAAGTAGTAGAGCTCTTTGTCGTTTCGGTTTTCGCTGTACCGCTCTTCTTACTAGGCTCTGCTGCATTGGCCAGCGCCTTTCCACCAGAAGATATATCTTCTCCCAAACCATGCATCGTTCGACAACCAAGTAAAACCAAACTACTCCCAATAATAACAGACAGCACTAACTGACGACTGATTCGATTCATTTTATCCCCGTTAAATCAATTGAAACATCGTTATTGTATAAGGTTTTATTAGGCAACGAAAGCCCTAGTACTAGTGCCGACTGACTCCACCATGAGCTATTAGCCGACTTAATATAGTTATCACTTTCTCATGTCCATGTCGTTCAGCAATACTCAACGGCGTATCATCACAATCTGTTAGCG
This sequence comes from Coxiellaceae bacterium, assembly GCA_044359385.1. Taxonomy (GTDB): domain Bacteria; phylum Pseudomonadota; class Gammaproteobacteria; order JAJRRL01; family JAJRRL01; genus JBIKMG01. The sequence goes on along the minus strand of JBIKMG010000002.1, from coordinate 51,886 downwards.
CTGCGCTATCCGCACCACCCATCACCAATAAAGGGATCACACTGGGAGAGTTATATATCGCAGCAAAATGCAATGGCCTAAGCTCTGCTGAATCCTCGCAACAATTCGCTTTCGCCCCCTTTTCTAGCAACTCTTGCACCAATGGCGCATTATCCGCAATAACTGCTGCAATTAAAGCCTTATCTGCGTCTTGATTATCTTCAGCCATGCAATCCTCCAACCCACCTCTTTAGAATATTATCACATTTAATGGTGTCCGGTGCACCCTTGAATAGGTAGGCATAGGTCGTGTATCCTGGCCCGAACATTCAATCAGGGAACAAAATGAGCCATTCAATGATTCGCACACGTTTCGCACCAAGCCCAACTGGCGATCTTCATATTGGCGGAGCACGCACTGCCCTCTTTTGCTGGCTGCATTCCAGAGCCAACCAGGGCGATTTCATCCTACGCATCGAAGATACTGATATTGAGCGATCAACGCAGGCTGCTACTGACGGTATTATCGAGTCGATGGCGTGGCTGGGGCTTGATTACAATCAAGGGCCTTTTTATCAATCGAAACGAATGGGCCGTTATCAGGAAGTCATTACCCAACTTCTCGAATCGGGCAGTGCTTATCGATGCGACTGCAGCCCAGAAAAATTAACTGAGCTTCGAGAAAACCAGCGAGCAGGTGGAGAAAAACCCCGGTACGACAGCTGCTGTCGAGACAAAGATTTAGCTGGAACTGACAGCCATGTCATTCGTTTCAAAAATCCAACAACCGGGTCAGTTAGTTTTGACGATCTCATTCGCGGGACGATCACTATTGCCAACAGCGAATTGGATGATTTAATTATTGCTCGTAGCGATGGCTCACCAACCTATAATTTAACAGTTGTTGTCGATGACTGGGATATGGGCATTACCCATGTGATTCGAGGTGACGATCACATTAACAATACCCCTAGGCAAATTAATCTGCTAAACGCATTAAAAGCGAAACTGCCACTTTATGGGCATGTACCCATGATTCTAGGCGCAGATACTAAGCGCCTATCCAAGCGTCATGGAGCAACCAGCGTGCTGGCTTATCGCGAACAAGGCATTTTACCTTCAGCACTGATTAATTACCTCGTTCGGCTAGGCTGGTCGCACGGGGATCAAGAACTCTTTACCGTCGATGAACTCATCGCAACTTTTAGTTTGGAAACAATTAATCATTCACCCGCTATCTTTGACCCAGAAAAACTACTATGGGTCAATCAGCAACACCTTTTGATGCTACACACTGAGGAGCTCATCCCACACTTGATGCCTTTTCTCAAGAAAAAAGCCATCGTTGTTCAACAAAATCCTCCTCTTGAAAAAATCGTTGAACAGCTAGCACCACGCAGCAAAACCTTGATCGAAATGGCGGACCAAGTTCATTACTTCTATCATGATCCTGAGAGCTATGCTGAAAAAGCCGAAAAAAAAGAACTCACCGATGCGTCACTCCCCGTTTTAGAACACATGCTGCAAAAACTACGCCAACTTGACGACTGGAATACAGAGTCCCTTGCGACTACGATCAAAGACTCTATTGAAACACTCGGTATCAACATGAATAAAATTGCCCAACCATTACGCACTGCAGTAACTGGTGACACCAACTCCCCGAGCATCCAAGTAACTTTATACTTAATCGGCCAAAAATCTTGCTGCCGTCGCATTGAGGTAGCCATTGAGCACATAAAAATAAAACAAGAAGACTAACTTCTAGAAGAAGCATTTCTACCTAAAATTTGTTAAAAAACTATTGATTTCTCACTCGCCTTTGCTAGAATACGGTCTCTTGGTTGCTGGTGTAGCTCAGTTGGTAGAGCAGCTGATTTGTAATCAGCCGGTCGGTGGTTCGAATCCTCTCACCAGCTCCATTTCCTTCTTTCTTTTCAACACTTCCTCTATTTCTCGAGGGTTATTTTCACGCAGTTAGTTTGTTTATTGAACTTCTCTATTCAAGACACTATAAACCCCAGCTAATACCTCTTATAATCGCTCCATGCGAAAATGGACTGCACTGTTTCTTTTATCTCTTTTTTGTTTTTTTGCTTATGCGCAAAAGGCTTCACTCTTGCCCAAACAACAACGGGAAAAAATACGCGTAACCAAACAAACAGCAGCCGACTGGGTCGAGAAAAAGAATGGCGCCCCTTCTCCTGGCAAACCTGTCACCGTGATTATACAGGGTGTCACTCACAGCGAAAAAAAAAACATACACAACATTTTAGGACTTGGCACACATAACCAGCTCAAGACGCACTTTGATAGGCGCATCCAAGTAAGACTCGCAGCCCTATCCATGAAGCGCCTCATTACACAAGCACTCGAACCTTATGGTTATTTTAGCCCACAAATCCATCAAAATATTAGCCAAACAACCGGGGGCTGGAAAATTACATACACGATTAACTTAGGCAAGCCCGTTTTATATCAGACACTCCGCTTAAAAATTATTGGCGCAACCTTCCCTAAAGAAGCACAACAGCTACTGAAAAAAAACTGGCCCATCCAAAACGGCAACCCATTTACACTGAGCAGCTACAACAAAGCCAAAAATCTATTGGTCACATTGGCTAATGACTACGGTTTTTTTTCAAATAAAATAGTCACCGCTCAAGCGATAATCAATCGCTTTGAATATAGAGCCGATGTCTCGATTATTTTTTTTCTAGGCAAACGTTACCGCTTTGGGAAAACGACGTTTAATAAAACGCGGCTCAGTAATCCATTTCTACACCGCTTTTTGCTCTATCGTGAAAATGAGCCCTATCAAGTACAAGAATTTAATAATACCCGCGCTGGATTTATCGATAGCCTTTACTTTTCCTCTGTTAATCTAACGTTAAAACCTGATAAAAAAACAGGGGAAGCAAATACCCAAGCAACCCTAGCGCTATTGCCACCTCATACGTATACCGTTGGAGCAGGCTATGGAACCGACACAGGACCTCGAGGCCTTGTTAGTACCACACTGAACGACCTAAATCCACACGGTGATAAATTCAAACTGTTACTTCGTGGCTCACGTGTCAACAGTGCTTTTATTACGTCCTACATTATTCCTGGGAGCTACCCCCCAGATGACAAGTACTCCTTAACTGCTTCCCTTACAAATCTCGATGAAATACCTGGAACCGCCTTCTCTCGCCAACTAGCAGCCGGTTACGCAACCAAGCGTGATCATTGGACATTCGGAGCCCAACTCAATTTACTCAAAGAGAATTACAACTTAAATAATCTACCCAAAACAAAAACTAATTTATTTTACCCCAATATTAATGCGCAATACCTCATTGCTGATAACTTATTATTTCCTAAAGAAGGCTTTAGCTTCACCACCAGCATTTCAGGGGCCAGTAAACAATGGTTATCCGAAACTTCGTTCTCACAATACCGAGTTAATTTACGGGCAGTCACCACCTTTTGGGATCGATTACGCATCCTATTACGGACGCAAATCGCATATTCTGCGGTGAAACAAGTCAATCAAATTCCACTCACGCTACAACTTATGGCTGGGGGCTCAAATAGTATTCGTGGATTGAGCTACAACTCCATTTACAATGGAAGAGAGCTTTTCGTCGGCAGCAGTGAAGCTCAAGTGCGTATTTATGGAAATTGGTACATTGCTGGTTTTTACGACACAGGCAATGTATCTAATAATATCTTCAAACAAAAGCTACTTGCTGGAGCGGGGCCTGCCATCTTGTACGCAAGCCCATTTGGCGCAATCGAACTATCTGCAGCCAAGGTACTATCGACTACCTACAAAAACTCCTGGAAAATACAAATCTTTATGGGCACATTCTTATGAGAAAGTTATTTTGGTCATTGCTTGCATTTATTTTGGTTGCACTCACCCTTATCACTCTCTTGGTTACCACAGAAAGTGGGTTAATGCTTGGACTAAAGGCAGTCAATCGTTTTTCAGACACGAAAATAGCCACTATCGATCTAAAAGGCGAAATTATCGGTGAAATTTCAGCAAAAAAAATAACGATTAATGCAAACGGAATCAACTTAGACATAACCAATCTCGTCCTTCGCTACAACCTTTTTGCCTTGCTTTGGAAAAAAGTTGAAATTGATTACCTGAACGTAGGCTCGATTATTGGAAATCTTAATGCTTCAAAAGAAAAGAAAAAAAACAATTCCGACGCTAACTCACTTTCTCTCAACGTTAAACATGCAAGCATTGATTTCGTGGAGATCACTCCAAACCAAAATTCAAACCCTATACGTGCTAAAAAAATTCATTGGCAAGGCCTAGTCAGTCAAAAAAAAATCAACCTGTCTCTCAGCCTAGGACCTGTTGCTAACTTCTTTCAGTCAGCCAACCTCTCGATAATTGGCCCCTTCGCTCATTATACAATAACCGCTCTCATTATCGACAAATACACAAAACTCAGGGGAACAGGATCTGGTAACTTGAATTCTATGAATTTTTTACTTTCTTCCGAGTCCAAAAGGAAACGTCGCATATCCGGAACAGTCTCTCTTTCTTGGAAAAGTGGCTTCAAATGGAAGAGCACCCTTGAATTAACCAACATTAGCACCAAACCCTTCTTAGAAAATGGCCCCCTCATTCATTCGCTAAAAGCAATCAGTAGCGGCGAACGAGACGGCACACTACTTTCACTAAACTGGCAAATAAATGCCGACACAACCGCTGGCATTATTCAATCTCACGGTACTTCCACACCCCATTCACTCCTGGCTGATTGGAACATAGAAAACCTTTTTATACCTTCTTTCTATTCAAAAGGAAGTGGGACTATCAACAGCCACGGATCTTGGAATAATGGGAAAACAACGGGGGCCGCCTCTCTTTCAGACGTAGCGTGGCAAGATCTAAGATTGAGTCGTTTTCACGCTAACTGGGATGGAGATACCTCTGAAAAAATCATCCGTTTACTCAAAATAACTTTCCAAGATCTGAGCAATCCTCAATTAACGGTTGAATCTGGAAAAATCAATATCCTTAAAACCATTCACAAAACCTCCCCTTTTAATATCGATTTAGAATTAAATTCAGACATAACGCCTGTCCACTCTCTCCTGCTTAATGGTCAGCTAAAAAAAGAAAGGTTTGGATATAGCATCCATTTGGAAAAATTAAATCTAAACGCGCTACTTAAAAAATGGACGCTTAAAAAGCCGGCCTCTCTTTCCATTTTTATAACCCAAAAAGAAGCTCGCCATATCAGCTACTGGGCACAAACTCCATTTTGCTTAGTTAGCAAAAACGCCTCTCTCTGCGAAAACTCGACTTCTCAGGGGAACACGTGGAAAGCAACACTCACCAGCCGAAATTTACCGTTGCATAATTTTACTCAAATGACAAACGTCAGCCTACCGATGGATATCAACGCAAAATTTTATAAAAACGAACATTCGCCAACACAAGGTGAGGCCATTATCACGATGCCAAAAGCGATTGTTTCATTTTCTGAGTATGGTGTCCAAACGCCTATCCCACTTAGAAACACCCGGCTTATTCTGAAACTCTTACCCAAAACACTAACGCTTTCATCCTTTAGTCACTGGGGGAAAAATGATTTCTTCAAACTAGATGGTAGCATTGAGCGTCCAACAGATGACCATCATCGATGGGATAACAGAAAAATCAATAGTTCGATTCAACTCTCTATCCAAGACTTGGGATTTTTAAATACGTTATCGGATATTTATGACATTCACACCGGTTCAATGAGTGCAAACATCCATGCAACAGGCTTAGCCTCTTCACCGAAACTAAATGGAGACATGACCCTACGTAAATCCAATGTGGAAATCATGATGCTTGGAAATACCATCGAAGATGTTCATGGAAAAATTAATCTCCATGACCAATCCTTCAATCTAAACATAAGCGGTAAAACCAAAACAACACCTATCACCATTACAGCTAATGGCGGTTTTCAAAACAACTTGAGTGACTTCATGATGTCGTTTGCTATTAATGGAAAAAACCTGCAATTAGCTGATTCCCCTAATTATAAAGCTTCTGGTGATATTGACGTATCTGGCGATTTTATACAGGATCATCTGACGCTAAAAGGCGTTGTCAATATCCCTACAGCCACGATCATACCCCCCTCTATCCAACCATCCGCCACCACTTTGCCCAGTGATGTCATCATTTTAGGCAACAAAAAAGATTCTGGCGTTAACGCATCCATCGATATTTTGGTTAAGCTTGGAAAAAAAGTAGTCGTCACTAGTAAAGAATTTTACACGCGCTTAACCGGAGAGCTCGATATTTTGAAGGCAAAAAATACCGATTCCATCGGAAAAGGCGTTATACATATAGAAGATGGGCGAGTCAATGCACTTGATCTTGACCTGACTGTTTCTGATGATTCGAGCATTTCTTTCGATAATACGCCGCTTAGCTCTCCATTTATTCATGTCAAAATTTTTAGAAAAATAAAACTAAGCGGCTTCAGTGCGAGCTCTCTTTCAGACAATACTGAATTAACCGTCGGAATCTCTGCGATTGGTGTCTATGGAAACTTAATTGTCACGATGTACTCGATCCCCATCACTTTAAGCCAGTCAGATATTTTATCCTATCTTATCCTTGGTCATCCTATGAGTACCGCTGATGCTTTTAATTTGGCAAGCTTGCTTGCAACTATTGGATCGCTGTCTTCTGACAACCTAAGCTCGGGTCTGAATAAGCTCATGACAATTAAAAATACGCTAGGTTTTAGCGAACTGGGTGTTCAATCGAATCTAAGTTTAGATGCCTTAGGAACACCTTACGGCTCAGACGAGTCCGGCTTTGTTGTAGGACGCTATCTGACATCCAAAATTTATGTCCGTTATATCAGTGGAATATCGACTGAGTTAAACCTGTTTCAACTTCAATATTTATTTAACCCTAATTGGTCCATACAACTTCAGTCAGGTAGTGTCGAATCTACTAATGTCGAAGGCATTGATGGGCTGTATCATTTCACCCATTTCTTTAGCAGCCCAAAGAAAAAATGAATTTAACTCAAGACAGAGATTTCGTTTATGTACTCTATCTTTCCTTCTATTTTATCTATTTGGTTTTTCATTGAAAACAACAAACCCATGATTGGAATTCCCAACAAAAAAGCGATCATATAAAAATCCAGCCAACCCACGTGCTTAATCAAAAGCGCAGCAATTGGACCGATAATAACACGCGTAGCTGCTGCTAAAGCGGATAAAATCGCATACTGAGTTGCTGAATATTGCTTGTCACAAAGCGTCATCAACAGCACAACAAAAGCAACACTACCTAATCCACCGCAAAAAAAATCAATACACATCACAATGCCCATCGTGATCACCTGATGCCCCATCACGCTCAATAGACAAAAACCCAGTGTCGAAATCAACTGCAGCCAACCAAACCACCACAAGCTGCGATACAAACTCATCCGAGGCATTAAAAACCCAGCCGCAATACTGCCCAACAAAATAGAGACCGTACTGGTAACCTTAGCAACAAAGCCTACTGTTAGGAGGCTAAATCCCAACTCTCGAAGTAAAAAAGTAGTATTCAAAGATAATGCCAATGCATCTGAGAATTTATAAAAAATAACAAATAAGCCCAATAAAATAATTTCTTTTTTTCCAAAACGCTGCCAAAAATTTTTTATCGGATCAATCACTGCACTTCGCATATTCTTTGGCCCAAGATGTTGATCTGCTGGATCAGAGATAAACCCTGTCCCGATTGCCAAGATAAACATAATAACTGCCATCCATGCATACATAAAATGCCAACTGGTTTCAGCAGCAATCCATAGTGCCAAAAAACCAGCCACCATCATAGCTGCACGGAAAGCTATGTTTGTTATTGAAGCCCCATGACCTCGTTCTTTCATCAATAACAGATCCGTCCGATACGCATCCACAGCCACATCTTGTGTGGCTGAAAAAAAAGCCACCACCAAAGCAAGGGATGCCAGAATGACAATATGAGTAATCGGAGAAAAAAAACTCATCGTGAATAGCATGAGTGCTAGGGACACTTGCGTCAGGATCATCCAACTTTTTCTGCGCCCCAAACGCCCCCAAGCCACCCGATCTATCACCGGCGACCACAGAAATTTCACGAGATAAGGGAAACCGATCAAGCTCAATAAACCGATACTCATTAAGCTAACCCCAGCGGTAGTAAACCACGCCTGGAGTGTAGATCCGACTAACAATAATGGCAGCCCCGACGCAAAACTCACCCAAGCAACACTTATATACTTTTTTCTAGCCTGAGTGTATCGAAACAAAATGAACTCCCTTGGCAAAACCTCAGCTTAATCAATACGCTCTTTTTCTACAAGCCATGAAATATCTGGCTTTAGCACTTACGGGTGCATTTTTCAATCTAAAGCGGAAAGGTACGATACTATCGGATCTAAGCGGCTTAGCTCGTCATGGATTCACAACTTTCTGTGAAAAACATGAACTGAAAAAACCGCAGAGCGATGACTCGCTACCCTTCATTTTAACCAGCAACTAAAAAATCTAGAGCAACTTTATCTATTTTTTAGCGATTTTATCAATCGTCTGTTTTGCACGGGATCTCATAAGTGTTACCACAGGCAGGGCCAGGGCCGCCATTGAGGATATTTTGGAGCCCAGATAGGCTTATTTCATCTATAGTTAAGACTAGGTTCTTAAGTTGGCCTGTTTTTACTTTTTGCTTGGGAACCATCAGCTTAAACTGATAATAAGCTTGATCTCCTTGCGTGCTGGCCTTCGTTAACGTAACAATAACCGGGCGAAAACTTGTTGTAGATAACACCGCATTGGGTGGATTCTGATCGTAATTATTCGCACCATGACTGCCCAAATATTTTAAATTCTGTGCACTAATCACTTTAAGTATTCGTTTAGGGCGATCACTAAACATAATGACTTGATTAACATCGGGGAGCTTCATGGTTAAACCATATTCGCCATTTTTCAGTGCTTTGAGCCTTCCTTCACCTGCTGATATCACAAATAAAAAGGGTGTTGTTTTTTTGATTACGACCGTTTTTTGATCTTTTCCAGCGAAGGCTGTATTTATACCCACTATGAATGAAGCAGAAATGGCTACACCCACTATGAATTGTTTTATCATCGAATTATCCTTTTAATTCAAGCCAAGTAATACTATAGCTACCCCGATTCTGAATTTCTAATTTCTGAGTCATGATTTTTCATCGCGCGTTTTTTTAACCTGTCGATCCCCTCATCACCAAAAAACAAGCGCAATTTTTCTGAGCGAAGATCGTGTGTATCCCAAACTTGCAATACATCGATACAGGAGCCAAACTCCTTGTCAATAGAAACCGTCAAGGGAAGGGTCCCCAAGGATTCATACTGTCGAAATAATACGGGTAATTGGCAATTTCCCTTGGTTAACTCTTTAAACAGATACTCTAGCTCATCAACGGATGATACTAAACTTAAACAATGCTTGATCTCTGCAGAAACCGGCCTATGAATTTTGTATGGGTACCGCGAAAAAAACAACTCACTGAGTATTCTGTTTTTTTGTGCCACCATTTGAACATAGGTAGCTAAGCAATCAAATAACGCCTCGTTCATTCGATCACCCGCAATAGAAACAACTCCCGCAACAAAACGTACACGCTCATGCCGTAATACAGTACGAGAAAGACCTCTCCATAAACACAGCAAACTAGAGAAGCTGCGCTGATAATCTGGCAAGACAAAGGTTCGACTGACTTCCATCATATCACCCATCGTTAATAATTTATCGGCCCTAATACGATGTGAATCACTGAGATAGGTATCCTTTTTTTCTTGACAGAAAATTTCACAGCGGGTCGATGCAATCATCGCGTGCTTACGTATATCCCAAACAATAACATGTAAAGATGTTTGATCATGAATGTCACCGTCTGACGCATTGCCAGTCCCCATCCCGACCTCCCTAAAAGTCCGCTCTCTTTCGACTTCTATATACTTTAACGTAACCGGAATTCGATTGCCGACAACCACATAGACGATCGTTGATTTATGTTGATAGATAACCGCCTCTTCCGATAGGCTCTCCAACTCTTGTTGAACTAATCGTAAATCCAGTCGAGGCGCCAATGGCTTTTGTACTGTTTTATTGATCACCTGGCTCACTTTTCCCTGATACTGCTTAGCAACTGGCAAGCAATCATTGAGTGCGTGTAAAAATTCAATCAGCTTTTCTTTGGGTAACGCAGGTAACGAAGTCAAGGTCGAAACTAAGGAGCTGTAGCAAGGAACCGATTTTCCACCTTGACGATACAACTCCTTCATTAACCACATCACACGAATAGGTCGAGAAATTCGACTCACTATCCGAAACCACGCAGACGTCTTTGCTACTAAATTTAAATGAATTATTTTCGCATCGGCTTTTTCAGCCAGCATCAACGGTAAGCGTGACCACTGTCCATCTGTGATTCTACTATGAATTTTTTTATAATCTGCCACCTCACCCGACGGATACAGCAACAAGGAGCCTCCCTGCGTTAACCATTGCTGAGCTGACTGCAGTACTCCCCTGACGCCAGTCGTTTTAAATACATTGAGCGGGATAATCTGTGGTGCAACCCAATGAACCTGTGCCAACATTTCATTGGCCAATATTTTTAAATCCGGTCTCACCTGCATAATCAAGTGAGGCAATATCACCGTTTCTAAAAATCCTGTTGGGTGATTTGAGACAATCACTAATGGACCTTTTAAGGGAATCTTACCCAGCAAACCGTCTGCATCAAACAGACTAAGATCATACTCTTTCATGCATTCTTGAATAAATGCTTGGAAATTCATCTTTAAATCTAAGCGACCCACGAACCGGTTGTATGCTGCCCAGGTTAGAAATTTATCTGCCCTATTTGCTAGAGGAAGACATACGGCCTTTAAAAAACGGGGCATATTTGCTATTTCTGTTTGTAAAAACTGTGCTACACCCAAGCGAATGTTAGGCTCTTCCAAGATTTTCTGCCCTCCCGTTAGCGCAAGCGCGCTAGTTTATCATAGGCTTACTGAGAATACAGGTCTCCTTGCAGTTTGCTGATAAGCACTTTAGAATGGTTTCAAATACGAAAAAAAGGCGAACCATGCGAAATAACTCTATACAAATCAAAGAACTAACAAAGACGTACCGCAATGGAGTTCATGCACTCAAAGGCGTAAATCTAGACATCAAGCCAGGCTCTTTTTTTGCTCTTTTAGGTCCCAATGGCGCGGGTAAATCAACTTTGATTCATATCATCGCCTCGTTAGTCATGAAAACAAGTGGTCGCATTACTGTATCGGGTCACAACGCAGACACCGAAATGGGCCTCATTAAACGAAACCTTGGCCTCATGCCCCAAGAAATAAATTTAGGCGTATTCGAACGAGTCGATCACATCCTCATTAATCAAGCGGGTTACTATGGTATTCCTAAAGATATTGCCATTGAACGAATGGAGAAGCTGTTAATCCAACTTGAACTAACCGATAAGAAAACTTCTCTCATTAGAAACTTGTCAGGAGGCATGAAACGGCGGGTGATGGTTGCTCGAGCACTGATTCACAACCCAAGTATTGTTATTCTAGATGAGCCCAGTGCCGGTGTAGATATTGAGATACGACACAACATGTGGGATTTTTTTACTCGACTAAACCAAGAAGGTAAAACCATTATACTCACAACACATTATTTAGAAGAAGCCGAACAACTCTGTGACCACGTAGCGATTATTAATGATGGAAAACTCATTGAATCTAGCGACATGCCTAGCTTATTACGCCGTTTGGAGTATGAGTATTTCATTCTCTACTTGGACCATACGCCACCTAGCCCTATTATCAGTGAGCACTGTGAGATTACTCAACTTGACGAAACGACAATTGAAGTCCGTGCGACCAAAAGCCATAGCATTGGGAAAATTATTGCTGAGCTTGGGGGGCAAGGAATCACTATCCATAGTATTCGCAATAAATCCAATCGCTTAGAAAGCTTGTTTTTAGAACTAACCAAAAAAGAACAAAACTAGGAATAAACCAATGATGACCTCTTATGAAAAATGGGTAAGCTATAAAACCATCGTGGGAAAAGATACGCGCCGTGCCTTGCGACTCTGGATTCAAACCTTATTGCCCAGTGTAGTAACGACTATCTTGTACTTTATCATTTTTGGTTATGCACTTGGCGCTATGATACAAACGGATCACAACTTAAATTATGCGACTTTTATAGCGCCCGGCCTAGTTATGCTGGCGATGGTTAATAGTGCTTTTTCTGGCACTTCTTTTTCTTTTTTTCTGGCCAAATTTAACAAAACCATTGATGAAATTATTATTTCTCCCACACCACTCTGGTTGGTGCTCGTTGGGTATATGAGCATTGGGATTATCCGAGGAATCATTACTGCCGTTATTGTCGGAAGTATTTCCTGGTTTTTTACAGGTTTTCATCTCTATTCTTTCTTATTAACTTTTACATTGCTCATACTTACCGGGCTTATTTTTTCTTGCGTTGGTGTCATTAGTGCCCTTTATTCTGATAATTTTGACCAGGTATCGATACTCCCTAATTTTGTTTTAACTCCATTAGTTTATTTAGGTGGGGTTTTTTACTCGATCACTCGACTACCGGGCGCCTGGAAATATTTGTCCATGTGCAATCCCATCTATTATATTGTTAATGCTTTTCGCTATGCTTTATTGGGTATCAAAACAGATTATCTTCTAGTCTCTTTGCTCGCTATTTTAGCGATGATCATTCTATTTTTTACGCTTTCTGTGAAATTATTTAACTCGAAAATTGGAATCAGACCCTAAGTCTCTTGTGCTGAGCTCTGCCACCATTTTTCATCACTTTAACAAAGACGTTAAGGCCTGGATTTCCAAAAATTACACGCAAAAAACTGCGCCTTTAACCCATGACTCCCTACCTAATAGCGGCTACAATCAGCAAATACAAAGGATTTCACATGAACGGACGCACTCGGATCATACTCGGCATTGACCCTGGCTCACGCAAAACAGGCGTGGGGGTCATCGCGCAAAGTGGACAAAAAATTGAATGCCTTTTTCATGGGCGCATTGAGCCTAAAGCCGAGTCGATGCCTAAGCGACTCAATCAAATTTATGAAGCCTTATGTGACCTAATTAAACAATACCAACCACATGAAGCTGCTGCTGAGAAAATTTTCATCTCGAAAAATCCAGCTTCTCTTTTCATATTAGCCCAAGCTCGGGGCGCTATCCTCACAGCCATTGATTGCCTGCCCCTTGGAGAGTATGCTCCCAGACAAGTCAAACAAGCCATTGTCGGCACTGGCACCGCCAGCAAGGATCAAATACAGGATATGGTCACGCGACTACTTAAGTTAACAAAAAAACCGCAGGAAGATGCAGCAGATGCTTTAGCCGTCGCTTTATGCCATGCACACCAACCTCGCTACCTGCGCCAGGGAGCATAAAATGATCGGCTATATACAAGGTATCCTGCTACAAAAAAAAGCCCCTTTTCTCCTGATTAATGTACAAGGGATAGGTCATGAGCTACAGGCTCCCATGACAACCTTTTATCATCTTCCAGAAATCGGTGAAACAATCTCTCTATGGACTCACTTAAGCATCCGAGAAGATGCTTGGAACTTATACGGTTTTAGTCAGGAAAAAGACCGTGATTTATTTCGCATTCTAATTAAAGTCAATGGAATCGGGGCTAAAGTCGCTCTATCGTTGCTATCGGGCATGGAGCCCGCTCAATTATTGCAATGCATTGCGCAAGAGCGTGTTGTGGATTTAATAAGAATCCCAGGCATTGGCAAAAAAACAGCTGAACGTTTGATACTAGAAACACGTCATGTTTTAAATCTCTGGGATTTAGGCTCAATACCCCATTTACACAATGGATCGAATCACAAAGATGATGCCATCAGCGCTCTAACCGCATTAGGCTATAAACCAGCTGATGCACAAAAAGCATTAACTCATATTCCAGAGGACATTAATACCACTGAAAAAATGATTCGTCATGCCTTACAACGAATCGCAAAAGGAGCCGTTCATGGCTGAATCTGACCTCTTTGCTCGCGGTGTTCTAACTGCGATGAACAATGACATCGAGCCCTGCATCGACCATGCTATCCGACCCAAAAGATTAGCGGACTATATCGGTCAAACCGGGGTCAAAGAACAAATGGCTATTTTTATTCAAGCAGCGAAGCACCGTGGAGAAGCCTTGGATCATTGCTTGATTTTCGGCCCACCCGGTTTGGGTAAAACAACACTTTCTCATATTATTGCGCATGAAATGCAAGCAAACTTACGACAAACCTCCGGTCCAGTTTTAGAAAAAGCCGGGGACTTGGCGGCATTACTTACTAACCTTGAGCCGCATGATGTCTTATTTATCGATGAGATTCATCGGCTAAGTCCTGCTATTGAAGAAATCCTCTATCCCGCGATGGAGGACTATCAACTAGATATTGTCATTGGCGAAGGCCCTGCCGCACGATCTATTAAATTAGATTTACCGCCATTTACCTTAGTTGGTGCAACTACCCGTGCTGGATTATTAACCTCACCGTTACGCGATCGCTTTGGTATCGTGCAACGCTTAGAGTTTTACACTCAAGAAGATTTAACCATCATTGTCACTCGTTCTGCACAAATTTTAGATGTCCAGATAGAAACGGATGGCGCCACTGAAATTGCGCGCCGCTCTCGTGGAACACCACGCATTGCTAATCGCTTATTACGGCGCGTTCGCGACTATGCGCAAGTCAAAGGCAATGGGTATATTAGTTCAAATATCGCAAAAGCCGCGCTAGACTTACTGGCTGTCGATCACGAAGGTTTTGATATCTTAGATCGCAAACTATTAACTGCTTTGGTTGAACGCTTTAATGGTGGACCTGTTGGCTTGGATACTTTATCTGCTGCCATTGGAGATGAGCGAGGAACGATAGAAGATGTGATTGAACCTTATCTCATCCAAGAAGGATTTTTGCTACGGACACCCCGCGGGCGTGTCGCAACCGAAAAATCCTACCGACATTTAGGACTAGAGCCACCCACCTCTAAGTAACGCATCTGTAGGAATAAAATCACTCCGAAAAAGGATAAATACGTATTTTTAAGTTATCTGACTTGCTAAATCTTACTTGTCACGCCATATCTTCCGTTATTAATCCCACCGTATCGGCACCTGCTTGTTGCAACAGTGCCATCGCACTAGCTACCACGCCGTAGTTAACCGATGCATCAGCTTTGACATACACAGCCGGGGCTTTTTCATGCTGCTGCTTAGCCAAGGTTAACAATGCCATCACACGTGCTTGCACGGCTTCTGCTGAAACCGGATCTGTTGGTTTAGCCGAAACATTCAAAAAAAAATGTCGATCTGAACGAATAGACAGCACAATCGGCATTTGCGAACTGGGTGCAATTGCCTTCGCATGCGTTTTTGGTAACGTCACTTGGATTCCCTGAGTTAACATGGGTGCTGTTACCATGAAAATAACCAATAAAACCAACATAACATCAATATACGGAACAACATTAATTTCAGCCATCAAGCTGCGACGGCGACGAGGTCGATCACTACCCAGCATGAGCAAGCTCCTCGTTAGACTGATCAACAACTTCCCGTTGTAAAATATTCAACAATTCATCACTGAAATTATCGATGTTCATACCAATGGCCTCTAGCTCCGAAGCAAAACGATTATGGGCTACCACTGCTGGAATCGCTGCCAATAAACCAATGGCTGTTGCAATCAAAGCCTCGGCAATGCCGGGTGCAACCATAGAGATGCTCGCTTGCTGGACGAGACCTAATGAACGAAAGGCTGACATGATACCCCAAACGGTACCAAACAACCCTACATAAGGACTAGTGGAACCAATCGTTGCTAACCAATCACTACGACCGACTAGGTTTTCTAAATAACGCGCTTGTGTTGAACGCATCGCTCGTGCAATACCCTGGATATGTTGAGCACTGAGACCATGCCCTGTTTTTTTTTGCAGAAATTCTCGAAAACCCGCTTGGAATATCTGCGATAAACCCGTGGATTTAGGTCCTTCCATCTGCAGCCGTCGATAATAATCGGTTAAATCAATCCCTGACCAAAACGTATCTTCAAACTCATGCATCAATCGCTTAGCTTGCTTAATTGCTCGGGCTCGCTGCAAAATAATAGTCCAAGAAAAAACAGACGCCATGACCAAAATCAACAACACAACCTTTACAACGGTGTCCGCATTGGCGACAAAACTCCATAAGGATGGCGCGACTGTCATAACATGGCCTCTCTTAACTGGTCCGGCACGCGCACAGGACGAATAGCTGAATTAACACAAATAATATCAACGGTACCTTCACATAAATTTGCCCCTAAATCATCCTCATGCACAACACGGTGCTTAAAGGTGATGGAAGAGCCTTTAACCTTGGCTACTTCTGTAAAAATTTTTATCTTCGAATTTAGGCGAGTTGGCGCCAAATAATCCAGTGCTGCATGACGCACCAAAAATAAGACATCTTGACTCATCCAATAATCGAGATCCATATTTAATGCAGCCAACCATTCCGTTCTCGCGCGCTCCATGAAATTTAAATAATTAGAATGGTATACAATACCACCAAAATCGGTGTCTTCAATGTACACTCTCAGGGGAAAAACAAACGATTTAGGCATTCGCCAGCACATCCATTAGAATTAAAAACTTATCTTACCAAACTTTTTTTTAGCTAGCACCTTGTTATTGAAAATTAAATCAACCTCGTAGTGTGCGAGTGCGGGGTGTAGCACTGTACCCAATTAAGGCCCCTAATAAAATTAACATCCAAGAAACATAGAGCCATACTAAAAAAACAGGAATCACCGACAGTGGGCCATATAATTCTTTGTAGGTTGAGAAATACATCACGAAATAGGTGAATGCATAACGCGCCACCCCGAGAAAAAGAGTCGTCACCAGACCCGAAAGAAGCGCTGCTCTAAGGGGGACTCGACAAGCAGGCAACACTAAATTCATTAAAAAAAACCAAATGAATAGCAGAAAATAAGACAATAATTGAAAAACTGGTTGGAAAAAACCGTATCCTGACTGAGCAACCAATAAGGACAACCATTGATTGAGCACACCGCCAACAATAAACATCATCCCTAGCAACATAGGCGAAAAAAGTAAAACTAACACATAAATTAAACACCTAAACGTTAATGAAAATTGCGGCTCTGAGTGCCAAATGCTGCGAAAAGCACGGCCAATATTAATCATCATTAGCAAAGCAATGACCAAAAAAGCCAAAATATGCCACCAGGCCATAGACAAAGCATGGTTAATTAACTGAGCCATCCATGGTTTAACTTGGGTGGTCTCTCCAACAAATAAATTATCAACCAACCAAGACTGCCAACCCTTCGCTATCCGATCAAATAGGGGCAACCGAGATAAGATAGTCACTGCGATAGCAAGCATAGGCACTAATGAGACTAACGTTAAATAAGCCAAGTACGCAGCTCTATATGAACAGCCATCCTGAAAATACCGTGTAAAAAGCCGAAACAGCCAACCATCTTTATAAGACTTTAGTGGACCCATTGACAAATCCGTCTGAAAACTGCAATAACACATACTAACCTATTTACACGTCAGGAGACAGGTCATGTCCACTGAGATTCTTGTTGTCTATTACAGCCTTCATGGCAATACCGCTGCTTTAGCTGAAGAAGTGGCCAACGGCATTGAGCAAGTCTCTGGCGCTAGCGCTAGAGTTCGATGCGTGCCACCGGTGTCCACCGTGACAGAAGCCTCTCAACCAAACATCCCTTCATCCGGCCCTCCCTATGCCACATTGGACGACCTTCGTGAATGCGATGGTTTAGCTGTGGGTAGCCCAACCCGTTTTGGCAACATGGCTGCACCCATGAAATATTTCTGGGACAATACCGCAAGTCTTTGGCAATCCGGCGACCTAATTGGTAAACCTGCCGGCTGCTTTACATCCACTGGTAGTCTACATGGTGGTCAAGAAGCGACCTTAATTTCGATGATGATCCCCCTCCTTCACCACGGCACTCTCTTAGTCGGATGCCCCTACTCAGAACCCGCCTTAAATCGCACAACCACGGGTGGCACGCCCTATGGACCGAGTCACCTAGCCGGACAGGGCTCGAATAACCCTCTATCTATGGATGAAAAAGCACTCGCGCAAGCACTCGGCAAACGCCTCGCAGAAATAAGTTTGAAACTAAAAAACTAGCATTAAGGGCAGATTAAGCATATACTGGTTAGCATATGTACTCATTTGAGAGCGATTATGACCAACTCTAAAAAAGAATACCCCTCTGCGCAAAAATATCCCTTTGTCTCTATTTTAGACAAGCTAAAATTGGATCTCAATAACTGGGACCGACAATTAACGACCAGCGAACTCGAGTATATGTTCGATCGGTTTACACACATCCAAATAGCAACACCGAACCATCCAAAATTACCCACTTACAGCCCGCCTAAAATCATTCAGAGTCGATCTGGCTGGGCGATCCTAAACTATGGAAATGCAATTGCGAGCTCTCCTGGCGACTATCTCTTTAATTACGCCGGGCAACCACAGTACGAAGCGATGAAAAAGAAAAGCGCCTCTCTTGCATCCCACAAAGGCGATGATGATGAGGGGGGTACGGATATTGGTACCTTAAGCAAACAACGCTTTACAACAGCACAAGATATTGTTGCTGCCGCCCTCAAAAATGGCTGGGACTCCATTCACATCGTCGATGGAGAACCTCTATTTATTTGGGCCATCTGGACACACGCTCAAGAAAAGAATATCGCTGTCACAGGCTACAAATTTAATAAAGAAGACCAAAAACGAAGAGAGCGAGTTTACCGCTCTCAACTCGAGGATCAATTACATAGAAAAGGCTTAAAACGCTAGGAACGATCACAATGACAACACTCACATACGAACGCTTGAAGACACTTCACCAAGCAGGCCCCTCTCGTCAAAATCTTCTAAAAGACTTGCACGATTACATTTACCAATGGACCGAAACAATCCCTACGGGTGGCATTCGAATTGATATCTCGCAAGCCTTAAAAACAATATATGAACAGCACGCTAAACATCTAGCCGCAGAAAAAGCGCGGACAACGCAATCAAAGAAAGTCCAATCAATTGATTCGCTCCTAGCTGAGAGTGATTACAACGAGGATGATACAGAATGGGATTATTAACCTAAATAGAACGCTCCTGAACTGTTCTGCAAATAAAAAACCCGTGAAATCAAAAGAAACACGGGTTTTTTGTAACCAAACTTAGTCAGCCATTTCTTTTACTTTTTTCAGCGGACGAACCTTGACGATACGACGAGCTGGTTTTGCTTTAATCACAATCTCTTGCCCCGTAAATGGGTTAATTCCTTTACGTTCTTTTGTTGCTGGCTTACTTTTTACAACAAATTTACAAAGTTTTGGTAATGCAAATTCACCAATGCCACGTTTCTTCAGGCAACCTTCCATTGTGTCAGACAACCCTTCGAAAACAGAAACCACTTGTTTTTTAGACAAACCTGTACGCTCCGAAATT
The DNA here is from genome assembly GCA_044359385.1 of Coxiellaceae bacterium. Classification (GTDB taxonomy): domain Bacteria; phylum Pseudomonadota; class Gammaproteobacteria; order JAJRRL01; family JAJRRL01; genus JBIKMG01. Next base: position 32,280 of record JBIKMG010000002.1, on the reverse strand, counting down.
AAATTGTATAACTGCGCACCTGTCAGTTTTTCAGTAATGACTTTCATTGGGGCTGGCTTAACTGGTTTAACCACTTTGTTTTTTGCAGTGGTTTCTTTATGTGCTTTTTTTACGAGCTTACGCTTCACAACTTCTTTTTTTACTGCTTTCTTAACAGCTATTTTTCCTTTAGCTGACTTCTCTCCCGCTGGCTTGCGTGTGGTTTTTTTTACAGGCATTTGATCCCTCTCTTCTTTATTGTTGTGGACATTGCAGGCTGAACTTCATAGCTTTTGAGAACAACCAATTGTGAAAAATAACATAAAAACAAATAAAATCCTATCACTGTGGGTACTTTTTTCCTGAAAAAATGCAACTTTTATTCCAACAATCTTTTTCATTGACCCTTTTAATCACACTACGCTTTAAACCACGGACTCTTTTTTCCTAAAAAACGCAGCTACTAAGCACCAAGAGCACAGACTCGATCAAAAAAGCCTGGAGCTAACACCTTGTCCTCTCTTGCTCAACTCACCTACCGAATGCGCCTAATCAACTCTATTAAAGTTTTACTGCCCTTCGCGTTTACGACTCCCCCACCCTGATAACAAGGACAGCGCGCCCTCAATCGCAAACCTCGTGCCGTGAAATAATACTTGTGTAATTAAATTGAGTGAGGTAAGATCAGGCCCTTTTCCTTAATCTGTATGGGTATAAGCATGTCTACATACGTGGCAAATGAGGCTAACGTCTCACGAAAATGGCTCTTGGTTGATGCCAAAGATAAAACACTTGGCCGACTAGCCAGTAAAATCGCCGCACGCCTTCGTGGCAAGCACAAACCAGAATTCACCCCTCATGTGGATACTGGCGATCACATCATTGTTATCAACGCTGCCCAAATAGCTGTTACAGGGAAAAAAGAACAAGATAAAGTTTATTATCACCACACAGGCTACCCTGGTGGCATCAAGGACATGAATCTTGCTAAAATGCGTGCGGAAAAACCCTGCGACATTCTGACTAAGGCTGTTAAAAATATGCTTCCACGCGGTCCTTTAGGCCGAAAAATGCTGAAAAAGCTGAAAGTTTACGCAGGCCCTGAGCATAAACACGACGCTCAACAAGCCGAAAACATTGATCTTTAAGACAAGATGAGAGCTAACAACGAAGGTATACGACTATGACTACAAAAACCATCCATGCCACAGGCCGCAGAAAAACCTCAGTTGCTCGCGCCCACCTAAAGAAGGGAACAGGGCAAATTACTATCAATAAACGCACTCTAGGACAATATTTTGGTCGTGAGACAGCACAAATGGTTGTTAGGCAACCTTTTCAGCTGCTCGGCCAAGACAACAACTTTGACGTAGCTATTCGCGTTATCGGTGGCGGAACATCCGGACAGGCTGGCGCTATACGCCATGCCATTACTCGCGCATTGGTTAAATTTGAACGTGAATTTATGCCGGAAAATCACGTAGTGAATACTTCAGCCACTTTATCCGCAAGCTTGGAAATTAACGGGGAAGAAGAGGCAGTTGATGCTGATACCGGAGCTGGCAAGCAGGGTGTTCAGCTACAATGGCACAAAAAGCTCCGCCAAGCTGGTTTTGTTACGCGTGACTCACGCACGGTTGAACGGAAAAAATTCGGCTTTCACAAAGCTCGCAAAAAAATTCAGTTTTCAAAGCGTTAGTGTATTTCACAAGGCATCGGGGCTTGTGCACTTTTCTCGTGCCCTCAAGGTGCCTTTTTAGTTAGGACAACATGCTATGGCCACCATATTGAAACGAGGAATCATGGGTTTGTACTCTGACCCACTAGATCCATACTGCCATCAAGTTCGCATTGTTTTGGCTGAGAAAGGTGTCAGCGTTGATATACTAACAACCAGCTGCGATACACCACCCGAAGAGTTAGCTGAAATAAACCCCTATAACACCTTGCCCACCTTAGTGGATCGCGAACTCGTTTTATATCAAGCAAACACCATTATGGAGTACCTGGATGAACGTTTTCCTCATCCACCTCTTCTACCTGTTTATCCTGTTTCTCGGGCAAAAAGCCGCTTGATGATGTACCGAATAAATAATGACTGGTATTCTCAAGTCAACATTATCAAAACTGGCAATCCCGAAGCGGCAGATAAAGCCAGAAAAGTACTATCTGACTCACTGACAACCGTTGCACCTGTTTTTGCAAGCTCACCCTATTTTTTAAGCAGCGAATTTACACTGGTGGACTGCTGCATCGCCCCACTTCTATGGCGACTCCCCTTACTTCGCGTTAAGTTAAGTCGAAATGCAAAAGCCATATTCCATTATATGGATCGAGTTTTTTCTCGTGAATCATTTCAAGCGAGCTTAAGCGACGCAGAAAGGGAAGTTAGGGAGTAAGGCCCATATGAGCATGACCTCCAATAAACCGTATATTCTACGTGCGTTATACGAATGGATTACAGATAACAAGCTCACGCCCTATATCGCTGTCAACACAAAAATCCCAGGAACATATGTTCCTTTAGAGTACGTTAAAAATGGTCAAATTGTTTTAAATATTGCTTACGACGCCGTTAACCAACTGAATATGACTAATGATCGTATTGAATTTGCTGCAACTTTCAACAGCATTCCCTTTGAGGTTTTTGTTCCAATACGTTCCGTGCAAGCAATCTATGCCGCCGAAAATGGTCAGGGTATCGTTTTTGAGGAAGAAACAGAACTAGAGCCCCCGCCCAAAGCTCCTGAGCCTAAGGGAAAAGCTACTTTGAGAATAGTTAAGTAGCGCTTTATTCAGCGATGTGCCCAATAAGCATAACAACGCGTACTTTTCGACGAGACGAACGGCTAGATCTATGATGACAATCCAAAAAAACTTAATATTTGACGTATTACCCAGTTAACCGGTGGGTATAAGATGTAGCGTAAACCACCCAGAAAAATTAATGCTAATAAAATCCACATACCATAAGGTTCAATGCGATCATAATAGTAGCTCCATCGATTCGGAATAAGAGAACTAACGACTCGCGATCCATCGAGTGGCGGTATTGGTATTAAGTTTAAAAAAGCCAGCACAATATTAATCATGACTCCAAATTCTCCTGCCATATAAAAATATCTAGCCGCATCTTGAGCAAAGCCTGAATCACTTTGCAAACCACTTAATGACAGCATAGCAATCAAGCCCCAAAAAAATGCCATCGCTATATTGGCAGCTGGGCCCGCTAAAGCAACCAGTGCTTTATCGCGCCGTAAATTTTTGAAATTTCTCCCATTAATCGGTACTGGTTTTGCCCAACCAAAAAAAAATGGAACGCCAACCGACATCATTGAAACAATGATCATCACTAGAGGCAACACAAGAGTCCCAAACAAACTAATGTGACGAATAGGATTCAATGAGACACGCCCTAGCATATAAGCTGTTTTATCGCCTAAAATTTTAGCCACCCACCCATGCGCTGCTTCATGCAAGGTAATCGAGAAAATAAGTGGGAGAACAATCAGTAGTACGACACCCGCAATCCCACTTAAACTATTGCCTGCAAATCCGTCCATTTTACCTCCTAATTGCAGAAACTCCCGAGAACCCGAATGGTTCTCGCGGGGAGTTGCTTCCCTAATCGTACTCAAAAACTTTAACTACTTTTTTTACACCCGAAATCTGACTCGTCGCATTCGCAGCTAATCTCGCTTGCTTTTGGCTCAGCATCCCCATCAAATAAACTACCCCACCCTCTGTGATAATTTTAATGTTGCTGGACTGTAAACCCGGCTTTAACAACAAACACGTTCGAACCCTACTCGCTAACCACGCATCGCTTAAATTAGCCGCACTATTGATCGTATCACTAATAACCACTTCATTGTACACGCGACGAATATTGGGTGTTGTTGCAACCAACTCCCCAATCTCTTCTCTTTCTTGTTTAGATGTCGCTGAACCAACCACTAACCCTATTCCATTAAAAACACTAACCTTGACCTGAGCCTTTCCTCTTAGATTGTTTTGATTGCGAATGCGTTTCGTTGCTTTTATCGCTGCTTGATTATCCTTGGTAATAGTTTTGAAGCTACGCTTATCATATATAATAGCGCCACCTATAGTAGCACCCGCTACCATTGCAACAGGAATACAACCCGACAAAGGCAGCCATAAACACATAAGCAAAATCAGTTTTTTAGCCACCACTTACTCCGCTGAAAACAAACTAAAATCAATCATATCGCATAAACAATGGATAATAAGTAAATGCGTTTCTTGTATTCTGGCTGTCACATCGGAGGGCACGCGAAGCTCATGATCTGAAGAACTCAACACCGTTGCTAAGGCGCCACCGTCTTTACCCGTTAATGCAATCACATTCATTTCCCTAGAATGCGCAGCTTCTACTGCCTCTAGAATATTTCTTGATTGACCACTCGTGGTAATGGCCAGCAATAAATCTCCTGGCTGCCCTAGCGCTTTAATTTGTTTTGAAAAGATCTGGTCATAACTGTAATCATTTGCAATCGCTGTAATCGTTGAGGTGTCTGTTGATAATGCAATAGCGGGTAAACTCGGGCGTTCACACAAATAGCGGTTCAGCAACTCCGAAGAAAAATGCTGCGCATCACTTGCAGAACCCCCATTACCGCAGCTCAATATTTTATGATTGCCAAGGAGAGTATCCACACAAAGCTGCCCCGCTGCTGCAATGCTACCGCACAACAAATCAGAGCATGTGATTTTAGTCTGAATGCTTCCACTAAAATGTGCTTTAACACGCTCGACAAGCTCTAAATTTTCGGACACCGTATTCTCCTTCACTAAATAATTAACCTATTCTGACACCATACTGGATAAAATCAATTCAAAATGAAGGCGTTTTTTATCCAGTTAATATGACCCAGTAAAATTGTCACAACATCAAATCGGGCTGATGCCTGCTCACCCAGGGGTAATCGCTGTAAATACGCCTGTCCGGTCAACCAAAGCCGTCGTTGTTTCGCTTGATTGATCGACTCCTCTGGGCGCATAAAGCTCTGTTTAGCCCGTGAACGAACCTCTACAAAAACCCATTGCTCACCCTCTTTCAATACAATATCAATTTCACCAAACCGGGACAAAAAATTGTATTCGACCAAGTCCAAGCCCTGTCGCTTCAAATAAGCACCGGCCTTTCGTTCGGCAAGACGCCCTAGATCGCGCCTAAGCCATTTAACCATGATTCAACAACTCTGGTTTTCCACCTATTAACTTCAGCCACAACAAACGAGGGTATATTCGCTGATTTGGATCTATTGTCAGTACACCCGTCTCTCCAAAGTAGGAGAAGTGTGGCATCGATTGTAACATCGATAATCGCTCTAAAAGAAAATAAGCATCGACACCCATCGCATAAAATACGCCATTTTTCCTTGCTGCATCCGGCCAAGCCTGCTGTAACTGAGCACGTATTTTTCCAATTTTCAAGGGAATCGTTTCTGTGGACATAGCTTGCCACGGTGTCGCTAAAAATTGAACCCCATTTAAATCTGTCAGACCGGATTGTTCAGAGGGATTGTCAATCAATTGAGATGTCGTATAGACCGGCAGATTTCCCGCAAAATAAAAACTCAACAGAGGCCTTAAGGATTGAGCAACCGATCGTTCACCAATCAGCACAAAAGCATCTATATCCTGCCTAGTATTTGCCATAATACGCAACTTTTTACCCAATAGACGCTGCAATTCATCCTCACGGACCTTAGCTTGATCCCTATTTAGTAGGTGCTGGATGCCCGCATCATAACCTGAAACTTTATCATACCGAAACACCCCAACCACATCACCCCGGTAATAACTCCAATCGGCGCGAAAGCGATCCAACAAACGTTCTCCACTTGCCGTATTCGGTACAAGGATCGCAACTCGCCATCGTTTGGCTGCCGCGACTTTTTCCGCCAACTGATCAATCAGCGCCTCTGGAGAGAATGAAAATTGAATGACGCCAGGCACTGTTTTATCAATCGAGTTAAGTGCTAACACAGGAATTCCAAGCGGTGAATTCTCCAAGAGTGCTTCTAGATTTTTCTTAAGCAAAGGCCCAACAATTTCAGTTGCCTGCTGTTCTTTAGCTCGTTGCAATAACATGTCCATCGGAGTTTCGTTGGTATCGTATACTTGCAAAACTGGCGCTTGATCTCCTTGTTTTTCACGCTGCTGAAAATAGGCTGCATAAAAGCCTCGGCGAACTGACTCACCTTGAACAGCGTACGGACCCGTCAGGGGCAACATTAATGCAATACGTTTTGGAGCTTTCGTCTCAGCCGATGCACTAACTAGGGGGGGAATCAATACGCTGGCTGGATGCTTCGGAAAAGCTTCTCGCCACTGTGCTAAAGCGTGAAGCCACTCGGAACTCGCGACATCCTCTTCTCGCATAATCATGGCCAAACGCAACCAGCCTGCAACTTCTGAAGAATTCTGAACCTCTCCTAACCACTGCTTTAGTTGTGGTAGCGGTTGACGTGATAATTGTTCCCACAATTCCATCCGTTCACTGTTTGTCTCATCTGTGTTGCTCATTTGAGACAATAAATGCGCCTGCAGTTTAATACTCTTTAATTTTTGACCTAACATTTGATAGGCCTGGATTAATAATTGGATTCGTTGTCGATTTAAATCGTACGCATTTATTTCACCCATTTTTAATAAAATAGATTGTGCTCTTTGAGGTTGTTCGTCCGCTAAATTCAGGGCAGCATGGAGAAGCTGCAGTCTTTCAGCAGCCTCACCCATTAAGCCACGATTAGATAGGTCTTGAGCCAACCTGCTCGCTTGATTCGAATTTCCATCCGCAAGTGAGGCATTAGCAGCCTCCAGCAGCAAACTAACTTGGTCGCCAGGCTCAGCCTTTTTTTCTTGCCGCAGGTAGTCTGCAGCGGTTACACTGGGGCGTTTCGCGATGACCTGCTCGGAAGCCAGGCTTGCTTGCTCGTGTTGCAACTGACAACCCGGCAATAACCCGGCAAAACAAAGTGACAACCCCAGTCGAACCTTCAAGTAATGTGTTTCCATGATCGAAGTCTATCGCATTGTTCTTTTTGCAACAACGGGAAGTTTATCATGACTGGAATACTTTATTTAGTTGCTACACCGATTGGCAATCTAAACGACTGGACGATCCGTGCTGTTGAAACACTCAAGGCTGTTCATCTGATTGCAGCAGAAGACACACGCCACTCCCTGCCACTATTACGCCACTATGGCATCCATACTCGCTGCCAATCCTATCATGCACACAACGAAAGCGAACAAAGTACCCAATTAGTTCAGCGATTAACTGCTGGCGAATCCATTGCACTCATCAGTGATGCAGGAACCCCTCTCATCAGTGATCCGGGGTCTTTGCTGGTACGACTCGCACAAAAATCAAATATCACTATCTGCCCCATTCCAGGTCCCTGCGCAGCCATCACCGCTTTGTGCGCCTCAGGTTTATCGGCAACCGAGTTTCGATTTATTGGTTTTCTGACCACCCAGCGTGAGAAACGCAGTCGGCAACTACAGCAACTTTCTAAAGAGACAGCCACACTTATTTTTTATGAGTCCGTACATCGCATTACTAATTTAATGGCGACGCTTGTTGAGACGCTTGAGCCTGATCGAGAAGTCTGCCTCGCCCGTGAACTCACGAAACGCTTCGAACAAATAAAAACAGGACCCATAGCTGAGCTCAACACTTGGTTTTTAAATAACCCCGACTCTCAAAAAGGTGAATATGTCGTCATCGTTTCAGGAGCAAAGCCTCAAAAAAATAATGATGCACTCGTTCAAAAAACACTGCAATTACTACTCGAGGAATTGCCGTTAAGAAAAGCAGTTAGCCTCGCAGCCAAACTCACCGGCGAGAGAAAAAACACGGTTTATAACATCGCACTGCAACTAAAAGACAACCACTAATAGAGCGTAGCAACGCGTGGAAATAGGCTATACTTTTTATAAGGGCACGGATAAATAGGAGGCCATTATGCAACTTACACCACAAATCACCTTTCGCGATGTGAAACACTCTCCAGAAGTAGAGGCGCATATTTACTCAAACATAGATAAAATTGAGCGCTTATCGTGTCACCTCATTTCTTGCCGAATCGTTATCAGCAGCGATGGACACCACCAGCAAGACGATACACATTATCAAACATTAATTAAGGTATTGGTTCCTGGTAAAGAATTGATATCTAAACGAAGTAAAGAAGGAAACCTGTACAAATCTATTGATAACGCATTTGACCATATTCGTCGACAATTAGATGATTACGATAAAAAATTACATAACCATCATGCAGATGACTTGAGCTAAAGAAGCATATTCCCTATACTGAACCCATTAAGTTAACTGGAATTTCCCGTGCTAAACACAAGCTCCATTCTCAATGTATTTGCGAAATCACCCGTACGACCTTTACGTAAACACATGGCCACTGTGCATGATTGCTGTCATGCACTTATCGCATTTATCGCGTGTTGCCAGCATGCTGATTTTGACGCTGCTGAACTACTCTACAACCAAATATCAGAAAGTGAACACCAGGCTGACTACATTAAACAAGATTTGCGAACTCATCTGCCGCGCAGTATTTTTTTACCGGTTCCTCGCAGCGATGTCCTGGATCTAATCTCGACACAAGATGTCTTAGCGAATAAAACCAAAGACATTGCCGGCCTTATGCTCGGTAGAAAGATGACAATTCCCAAAAACATTGCAGATAATTTCACGAATTATATTGCTGTCAATGTTGCGACTTGTGCTAAAACAAAAACGACCATTGATCAACTAGAAGAGCTGCTAGAATCGGGTTTCCGAGGAAAAGAAATTGAACTCGTCGAAAGCATGGTTAAAGAAATTGATGCGTTAGAAGATCAATCCGATAAATTGCAAGTCAAATTGAGGGCTAGCTTGTTCGCTATCGAGGATACACTATCACCGGTTAATGTGATCTTTCTTTATCAAATTATTCAGTGGGTCGGTGAGATTGCAAATGCTGCCCAATCTGTAGCCCATCGATTGCTGTTACTCGCAACCTCTTAGCCCCCACAATTTTTGACAAATTCGGTGCGCAACCTTAGCCAAAAATAAGCACCTTATATTTTCTGAAAATTTCTACTTTAAAACCCGAGGGATATCATGACCGAACAAGCCATCATCTGTCACCAAATTGTATCGGAAAAAATTGGCAACCGCCGCCCAAGAATTGGAATTATTCTAGGCTCTGGCTTACACCCCTTTGCTGAGCAACTCACCGATGCCGTCATCTTTGAATACGCTTTATTACCTGGATTCCCTCAGTTAACCGTTGCTGGTCACGATGGTGAGCTGGTGATTGGTGAGTTAAATGGTCATACCATTGCTTGCTTATCTGGTCGAACACACTTCTACGAAGGTGACCGCTCTTGTGAACTAAAAACAATGATTCGGACCTTAAAGCTCTTGGGTTGCTCTATTTTCGTTAACACGAATGCCTCTGGCTCATTGCGCGAAGACACCCCTCCTGGCGAACTCATGGTCGTCAACGATCACATTAACTTTTCGTTTCAAAATCCGCTGGTGGGACCCAATGATGAAAAATTTGGCCCTCGTTTTTTCTCCATGGAAAACGTCTATGACGCTGATTTAATTCACCGTTGCTTCCGCATTGCGCATAAACTCGATATCCCCATTCAACAAGGGGTCTATTTTGGTGTGCTCGGACCGAATTTTGAAACACCTGCTGAAATCAAGGCTTTTCGCACATTAGGCGCGGACTGCATTGGCATGTCGACAGTTCCAGATACCTTAGTCGCTGCTCACTGCGGCATGAAGGTCCTCTGTATAGCAGCGATCTCTAATTACGCAGCGGGAATGCACCAGGTAGCGTTATCGCACGAGGAAACTTTAGCGGGAGCTAAGATAGCCGTTAAACGCTTACTACCCTTGCTAAATGCCTTGCTCACGGATTTGGTGACTAACCCTTAGCGTAGAGCCCTATCTTTGGGTGAAAATAAAAACGGTCTGTTTTCAAAAAGCCGCTCTAGTTCGCTGTAAATACCTAGCTAATCGCGATGCCTTGGCGAACTTGCTCTACGACGATTGCTCGCTGCATTGTTTCTTTTTGACGGGACACTCACCCTACACCCAGTTGGCTTAGTCGGCTCAGCTTTAATTGCAGGATTCGGCTCAAAACCTGGAATGGAATCTTTTTCCAGCACTTGTTTTAGCATCCGCTCAATCGCTCTTAACTGACTGACTTCATCTATAGACACGAAAGAAACCGCCATCCCTTTATTTTCTGCACGACCCGTTCGACCGATACGATGAACGTAATCTTCTGGGACTTGCGGCAAATCATAATTGACGACATGCGGTAGCTTATCAATATCCAAACCACGCGCAGCAATATCTGTTGCAACCAATATCCGAACTTTACCTTCTTTAAACTCTCGTAGCGCGCGTGTTCTCGCACCCTGGCTTTTATTGCCATGGATAGCCACTGCACTTAAACCATCTAGTTCCAGTTGCTCTGTCAAACGATTAGCACCATGCTTTGTACGGGTAAACACCAAAACTTGTTTCCAATTTTGAGAGCCAATGAGATAGGACAATAACTCTCGCTTTCTGCTTTTATCCACCGAATAAACACGTTGAGTCACTGTCTCTGCTGCTGTGTTTTTACGTGCAACAGCAATGCGAACCGGATTTTGCATCAAGCTATTTGCCATTATTTCAATTTCATTTGAATAGGTCGCTGAAAACATCAAATTCTGCCGCTCTTTTGGTAACAACTTTAAAATACGACGAATATCATGAACAAAGCCCATGTCCAACATTCGGTCTGCCTCATCAAGCACACAGATTTCTACTGCTGATAAATCAAGCGCACGCTGATTTACCAAATCCAACAATCGACCGGGTGTTGCAATCACAATGTCGATACGTTCCCTCAGTCGCTTGATTTGCGGATTTATTTTAACTCCACCAAAAATCGCACACGAACGAAAAGGTACGTTTTTTCCATAGGTCTCTACACTTTCTTGTATTTGAGCAGCGAGCTCACGTGTTGGCGTTATCACAAGTACGCGAATTTGCTTTTTGTCCGATGGCTTAGCTTGCAATCGCGCCAATACAGGCAGGGTAAAGGCCGCTGTTTTTCCCGTTCCTGTTTGAGCCGCAGCGAAGGTATCTCTACCTGCGATAATCGGAGGAATTGCTTCCACTTGGATGGGTGTAGGCTCTGTATAGCCTGCTTCATGGACTGCGCTCACTAATTCGGTAGAAAGGCCTAAATCTGAAAATAGCATGACTTGAAAACTCCTAGATGGGTAATTTGCGTTTTTTTTAAACAATGGCGCATGCTATCACATGCTCGGGGATAAAGATACGATTGCTCAGGAATTGTTCGGAAAATGGCTTGAAGTGCGGGGGTTATAACAGGTATCCTTGTGGCTCGCTTTATCCGACATCGGGAGTCTATGAATGGTCGATTACCTTGCAAAAGCTCATGCAATTCGTGCATTAGCCATGGATGCGGTTCAAAAAGCCAATTCTGGACACCCTGGAATGCCGATGGGAATGGCTGAAATTGCAACTGTGCTCTGGCAAGACTATTTAAAGGTGAACCCTGCAGCTCCGAGCTGGATCAATCGAGATCGATTCGTGCTTTCTAATGGCCATGGTGCCATGCTGCTATATGCCTGCTTACACCTCAGCGGGTACGACTTATCCATCCAAGACCTCAAAGACTTTCGTCAATTGCATTCCAAAACACCGGGGCACCCTGAATACGCGGAGACCCCAGGTGTTGAAACAACCACAGGCCCGTTGGGTCAAGGCTTAGCTAATGCTGTCGGTATGGCGCTATCCGAAGTGCGCTTAGCTGCTGAATTCAATCGCGATGGTTTTTCCATTATTGATCACTATACCTATGCATTTGCCGGAGATGGCTGCTTAATGGAGGGGGTTTCTCATGAAGCCTGCTCATTGGCCGGAACTTGGGGTCTTTCCAAGCTGATTGTTTTCTGGGATGACAACGGCATTTCGATTGATGGGAAGGTGGACGCGTGGTTCAGTGATGACACGCCCTTACGCTTTGAAGCCTATAACTGGCAAGTGATCCGCAATATCGATGGGCACAATCCAGATTCGATCAAAAAAGCAATTTTAACCGCACAAGCCGATACAAAACGGCCTACACTGATTTGCTGCCGAACTCAAATTGGCTTTGGTTCGCCCAAAGTAGCCAATACAGCAGCTGCTCATGGCGCCCCCTTAGGCGATGACGAAATTACTAAAACCAAAGAACAGCTCGGATGGGCTTATGGGCCCTTCGAAATTCCAGCCGACATAAGCCGAGCATGGTCTATTCAATCCCGAGGCGCTGAACAAATGGCACAATGGGATGCGTTATTCGTGAGTTACGAAAAAAAGCACCCTAAACTAGCGGCTGAACTTAAACGTCGAATGCGTGGACAATTGCCCGCCGATTTTGGACAGCTAAGCAATCTATTTATTGCACAAACCCAAAAAAAACAAGCCACGATAGCAACACGTAAGGCATCGTTAGAAACCTTAAATGCCTTTGCACCCTCATTGCCCGAGCTATTGGGCGGCTCCGCTGACTTAACCGCTTCCAATCTGACCAAGTGGTCAGTCGCGACGGATTATTCCTTGACTGAACGAACTGGAAATTATATTCGTTACGGTGTGCGCGAGTTTGGCATGGCAGCAATCATGAATGGCCTTGCGCTAGCGGGTGGGCATATTCCCTTTGGTGGAACCTTTTTAACATTTTTGGATTACGCACGTAATGCCGTTCGCTTATCCGCGTTAATGAAACAACGTGTCATTTATGTTTTCTCTCATGACTCAATTGGCTTGGGAGAAGACGGCCCAACGCATCAACCGATTGAACATGCCAGTATGTTGCGAATGACACCCGGTATTGATACTTGGCGCCCAGCAGATGCAACTGAAACGGCAGTTGCTTGGCAACAAGCGCTATTGAAGCAAAAACCATCGGCCTTACTGCTGACGCGACAAGATGTGGAAAGCCAACTACGTGATGACGCAACGATCACTCATATAAAACGGGGGGGATATATTTTATGGGAGCCCTCCGACTCTCCTGTCGCATTGATTATTGCAACGGGCTCTGAGGTAGCGCTGGCGATGAGTGCACAAAAGAAGCTTGCAGCAAAAGGACTTTCAGTCAGAGTCGTATCGATGCCGTGTACCGAGGTTTTTTTAGAGCAAGATCTCGCGTATCAAGAGCATGTTTTACCCCCGAAATTAACTGCACGCGTAGCAACAGAGGCAGGCTCAACAGATTATTGGTATCGTTTTGTTGGATTGAATGGTCGCGTGGTTGGCTTGGATCGTTTCGGTGTGTCTGCACCAGCAGATCAAGCTTATACCTATCTAGGATTGACTGCCGATGCTGTCGCAGAAGCAGTTCAAGCAGTAATTGGCTCTATAGCCGCATAAGTGCATGACAAAAAAGAGGAAGCAATGAAAATAAAAATAGCTATCAACGGATATGGCCGCATTGGACGCAATGTATTACGTGCGTTGATTGAGTCAACCGATCACAAACACATCGAAGTGGTTGCAATTAATGATTTGGGTAACTTAGACGTTAATGCTGAGTTGACCAAGCGTGATAGCGTTCACGGTCCCTTGATGGCTGATGTTGGTGTTTCTGGTAATCACTTAGTTATTAATGGTCACCGTATTCGCTTTACCGCTGAGCGTAATCCAAAAAATTGTCCTTGGGGTGAACTAGATGTAGATGTTGTTGCGGAATGTACCGGTTTTTTTACCTCTAAAGAACAAGCCAGTGCTCATCTCGAAGCAGGCGCTAAAAAAGTTTTGATATCGGCACCCGCCGGATCCGATATCCCCACCATTGTTTATGGCGTGAATGACGCAACACTCCGCGCTAGTGATACGATTGTCTCTAATGCTTCTTGCACCACTAATTGTTTGGCACCCGTTGCCCATGTATTAAATCAGTTAGCCGGTATTCAATCTGGACTCATGACTACCGTACATGCTTTTACGAACGATCAGAATTTAGCGGATAGCTCTCACTCCGATATTCGTCGAGCTCGTGCAGCCTCCCTATCAATGATTCCGACAAAAACAGGAGCTGCCGCTGCAGTTGGTTTAGTGTTGCCTGAATTAGCCGGCAAATTAGACGGCTATGCGATTCGTGTTCCGACACCCAATGTTTCTGTTGTTGACTTGACTGTTTTACTTAAAAAGAAAGTCTCGATAGAAGCTGTTCATGAGGCCATGATCGCTGCTGCGAACGGATATTTGGCTGGTATTTTAGCTGTTAACCGTGCGCCATTGGTTTCGATAGACTTTAATCATAACCCGGCATCCTCTACCTTTGATCTCACCCAAACACGCGAGTGTGGTGATCTCCTGAAAGTTGTTGCTTGGTACGACAACGAGTGGGGTTTCTCCAATCGTATGTTAGATACGATGAGAGCGATGATGAAGGCGAAGTAATTTTATTTCGAATAGACTCACGGCCTCGCGCAAGACGATAGGATGACTAATGGCAAATTTTCTAAAAATGACTGAGCTTGATCTGACTAACCAGCGCGTATTAATTCGTTGCGACTTTAACGTGCCTATCAAAGATGGAAAAGTGATTAACCGCGAACGTATTGATCGTGCATTGCCCACCATTCACTTAGCACGAAAAACCGGTGCCCAAGTCATTCTGATGTCCCACTTTGGTCAACCCACAGAAGGTCATTTTGACTCAGCCTTTTCACTGCGTCTTGTCTGTGATCTGCTATCTGAAGCTTTAGGTGAAGTAGTTTTATTGATTCAGGATCCGTGGGCAACCGACTTACCCACGAAAGCCCCGATCCTATTACTAGAAAACACCCGTTTTTGGCCAGGAGAACTCGAAAACTCCACAAAACTTGCCCGTCGCTTAGCTGACTTAGCCGATGTGTTTGTGATGGATGCCTTTGCAACAGCACATCGCGCACATGCATCGACAGTGGGGGTCGCACTTGCCGCGAAGTTGGCTTGTGCAGGGCCGTTATTATGTGAAGAACTCGATGCGCTAGAAAAAGCCCTGACAAAACCAAAAAAACCGGTTGCAGCCATTGTGGGTGGCGCGAAAATCTCCACCAAAATTAAACTGATTGACTCCTTGTTATCCAAAGTGGATTGCTTGATTGTCGGTGGCGGCATTGCTAACACCTTTTTACTGGCTCAGGGCTATGAGGTGGGCACCTCATTGGTCGAGAGGGATTGCACTTTATATGCTAAAGATGCTTTGAAGCGCGCAGAAGAGCTCGGAGTTTCAATTCCTTTGCCCACCGATGTAGTTGTCGCACCCTGTGTCGATCTTAATAACCAAGCTACTGTCCGTTTGGTTTCTGACATAAGCCCTAACGAAGCCATTTTTGATCTAGGTCCAATCACTTCGCATCATTACAGCTCCTTGCTGGGATCCATGAAAACCATCTTATGGAATGGTCCTGTTGGTCTATTTGAGGTGCCTGCGTTCTCAGAAGGAACGCGTATCATTGCGAAAGGTGTCGCTGACAGCCCCGCTTATAGCGTGGTTGGAGGGGGAGATACGCTGGCGGCTATTGAGCAATTTAACGTTCACGCTGAAATGTCCTATATTTCTACAGGAGGCGGTGCTTTTCTTGCCTGGTGTGAAGGACAACCCTTACCTGCTGTTAGTGCGCTTATCGCGTCAGTAAAGGACAACATATGAACAACCATCATGATATTTTGCGCAGAACAAAAATTTTGGCAACATTAGGGCCGGCCTCGGATGATCCTGACGTACTCGAAAAGATGATTGCCGCTGGGGTAAATGTCGTCCGCATCAATTGTTCGCATGGCAATATTGAAAAACAAAAAGAACGAATTGCCAACGTCCGAGCCATTATGAAAAAAACCAATCGTTGGATTGGTATATTGGCCGACTTACAAGGACCTAAAATACGAATTTCTTGCTTTAAAACAGGTAAAATTGAACTAAAAGAGAATGCTACTTTCACTTTGGATGCTGCTTTAGATTGTGACCAAGGCGATGCAAGCCAAGTGGGTATTGATTATAAAAATCTACCTCGCGATGTCGCGCCAAATGATATTTTATTGCTGGATGACGGACGTATTCGTCTACGTGTTGATCAGGTATTGGGCGATAAAATTCATACGATGGTTGAAATCGGTGGTCCGCTATCAAACCATAAAGGCATTAACCGACTAGGGGGTGGATTGTCGGCACCCGCATTAACAGAGAAAGACATTATTGACTTGAAAGCGATGTTGGCAGAGGACGTCGACTTTATTGCCGTCTCTTTTCCACGTGATGCCAGCGATATGGAAACAGCGCGTGATTATTTAGTTGCTGCGAAATCAAACGCGGGCTTGATTGCAAAAATAGAACGGAAAGAAGCGATGGATAACCTCGATGAAATCATAGCGGCCAGCGATGGAGTCATGGTTGCTCGTGGCGATTTATCCGTTGAGATTGGCGATGCCGAAGTACCTTTGGCACAACGACGCATTATTCAGCGCTCACGCGCGTTGAATAAGCCTGTTATTATCGCCACACAAATGATGGAATCGATGATCCAAGAAAGTATGCCCACGCGAGCAGAAGTATCCGACATTGCAACGGCTGTTCTTTGGAATGCAGATGCTGTGATGCTCTCTGCAGAGTCTGCTGTTGGGAAATACCCGATTAAAGCCGTTCAAGCCATGGCTAATATTTGTAGAACGGTCGAGAAATATCCTGATTCTCACCTGTCTAACCACCGAGTAGAGTGCAATTTTAAGCGTGTTGATGAAGCTGTTGCGATGGCAACGATGTATACGGCTAATCATTTAAACAATATTCGTGCCATTATTTGTTTAACTGAATCAGGCACAACACCGCTACTTATGTCACGAATTCGTACTGCAATTCCTATTTTTGGCTTGAGCCGCTATAAAAAAACACTTTGTAAAATGTGCCTTTATCGAGGCATTTATCCGGTGTATTTTGACCCAACGAGCATTGCTCGAGATGACGTGAACCTTGAGTCAATCCAGGTAATGGAACAACACCATATTCTCTCTCGGGGCGATATGGTTATTTTAACGAAGGGCGATCACATGGGTGTCGGTGGTGGTTCTAATGCTATGAAGATTTTGCAAGTGGGCTCAGTGGTTTAGATTTTTTTAAAAAAATAGCTCCTAGCAAATCAGATCTGTCGTTAGAAAAAATTCTTGTTAAAAATCGATACTCCAGCGATAACACGGGTTTTTTAAGATAACTTCAGGCAATCTATCCTAAATAAACCTGATATTACGAAAAAAAGGGGGATTAATGCGTCGACTACTTATCCCAATTGAAGCTAAGCGACAAGCTCCATTGACAAAAATTTTAGAAACACGTGTTCAATCACAACGTGAAATTGTATTGCGTATTTTACGTGGCCAAGACAGCCGCCTACTCGTTATTGTTGGACCTTGCTCTATTCATGATCCTATCAGTGCCCTAGAATATGCAAGAAAACTCGCTGACATCACCCATGCCTTAAATAATCAACTGTATATCTTGATGCGTGTTTATGTGCAAAAACCACGAACGGAGTTAGGATGGCAAGGTTTTTTTCTAGATCCATCGATGGATGGTCAAGGCGATGCTAATACCGGCATACTCGCAACGCGTGAACTGATGAAGGCTGTGATTGCCTTGGGTTTAGGTGTCGCGACTGAATATGTGTCACCCACTGTTGAAGCGTATATCGGTGATTTAGTGGCTTGGGCAGCTATTGGTGCGCGAAGTGTAGAGTCACAGTTGCACCGAAACTTTATTTCAAGCTTGGCGATTCCAGTAGGCTGCAAAAATAGTCGACAGGGTTCAATTGATGCTGCTATTTCAGCTTTAGTCGCTGGTTTAACGTCACAACAATATTTAGGTATTGACCAAAACGGTCAGGTTGATCTTATTCAAACAGCTGGGAATCCTAATTGTCACGTTGTTTTACGCGGTGGCTCAACAGGTCCGAACTACGATGAACTTAGTTTGTCGCGCTTACAAGCTAAATTAGAGACTAAAACTGTCATGCGCGCAGTCCTCGTAGATTGCTCTCACGATAACAGCCAGGGAGATTATCGCCAGCAATCCAACGTGGCAATGGCTGTTGCCGAATCTTTTAAAGCAAAAAAATTCAATGTTCGTGGTATTATGTTAGAAAGCCATTTAGTGGAAGGTAAACAACCCTTGCGAAACTTGAGCGATTTAATTTATGGGCAAAGCATTACAGATTGCTGTATCGGTTGGGATGAAACAGTTAGGACCTTGTGTGCATTAGCCATGAAGATACGTCAATGAAAAACACGCTTGAACAACTGCGTCATGAAATTGATAAGATTGACACTCAATTGTTAACATTACTCGGAAAGCGCGCAGAATATGCCTGTAAAGCTCGTCTATATAAACACAAAAGTGACCGACAACCTGATGGCATTTATGATCCGGAACGTGAGCAACACGTCATTAGCCATTTGCTACAAGTGAACCAATCTGTTTTGTCGAGCTACGCCCTAACGCATATCTTTCAGACTATCATAAACGAGTGCCGTGCCTTGCAAACAAACGAAAATCTAGACAAGGTGGTCATCAGCCTACAAGGAGATCATGGCAGTTTCTCGGAACAAGCCGCTAAAAATTTTATCATCAAACACATTCGCACTCCTTGCGAGTTACGCTATGACTTAACACCTACGGGTGTAGTTGACGCCTTATCGTCTCACAAAGCAGACTATGGTGTCCTCGCTGTCAATAATGCTTGGGGCGGTTTAGTCAATGAAAGCATTGCTGCATTAGCTGCTAAACGTTATCGCATTATGGATATCATGCCCATGCGAGTCATACAGTGTCTGTTGACTCAAACGGGCCAAAACCCAGAGCGGATTACAAAAATCATTTCTCACCGACAAGCCTTACGACAGTGCCGCAATTATTTAACCAAACACTACCCAAATGCTAAGCAACTCGAGTATGCCGATACAGCACT
This sequence comes from Coxiellaceae bacterium, assembly GCA_044359385.1. Classification (GTDB taxonomy): domain Bacteria; phylum Pseudomonadota; class Gammaproteobacteria; order JAJRRL01; family JAJRRL01; genus JBIKMG01. The sequence continues at coordinate 13,242 of JBIKMG010000002.1, read as the reverse complement.
GGCTGCCCGTGATTGCGCATCCGGCCAGTTGGGTGATAATGTAGCTGTTATTGCGTCCGAGCGCTGTGTGAACGCATTTTCTCTGGAGTTAATCGCTCGATCCATTCAAGATCTTGCTGATAACGATACGCTTTTTATCGCTATCCGTCGGTTTGATTCATCGGGTATTATTGAGTAAAAAAATAGGACATTAACATGATCGCAAAACACGATTGGGTTTGGTTTATTTTACGGATAGCTGTTGCTTGGATGTATTTGTTCCCTGTGCCCGGACTAGTTGCGGATTGGGATGCAACAACCCTGTTAACGCGTTTAGTTAGTGGTATTTTCGTTAATTTTTTATCTGTTTTGGGGATTTTCTTGATGGTTTTGGGCGCTATTAGTATTTTATTCGGCATTTATGCACAAATTGGCGGTATTTTTCTCTTTGTTTATACCCTAATTGGTATTAGAGTTCACTTTCGGCTAGCCCAAGTCATTGCCTCCAGAGAGCTGCCGGATATCTGTCGAGCACAAGGTGGGCCCGCACTGGGTGACGTAAAATCCTTAGGGGTTCTTGGTCAGATTACATCTGGACAGAAAAATGTCGTTCTTGCTGCGGTTGCATTGGCATTTGTGATACTTGGGTCTGGATCGATTAGCCTCACTGCTAATTTATGGTAACCGAGGATAAAAAATGAGTCGTCTTTACAGGAAAGGAATCCCAATTATGAAAAAATTAATCTTATTCGTCTTTTGCCTTTTTCCGACGCTGTCTTTTGCTAATTTCACCGTAGCAGGTAAGGCTATTCAGCCTGCTTGCGTAGGGTTATTTGACCAACAAAGAACACCTTATCCCATCATTGTGGGTGTTGATATCCATCGCTGCCAGGGGAGCAGCAATATTCCCCATATGGCCAAAACGGATGGCAATCGAATCTACTTTCTCTATCAAAACACATCTGGAAACACGAGCGTTGGCTATTATGGGTATGAAGTTATTGGCCAGGCAACCAATCAAATCTATGTTCTACATTCCTTTAGTCAGCTTCCTGGAAAAAAAGAAATTTTTGATGCCCTCTTATTTATTCAACTAGACAATCAAGATTTAAATATTTATGCATCATCCAACAAACCTGTCACTGAAAAAACAACCAAAATGTCCTTGATCGGTTATATGCCTGGAGGTGATCGTTGCTCGGGGGGAATTAAATCTGCAAAAATTCAAGGCAATAACTTATTTGTAGATCAATATCCTGCTATTAACTCGGTAGACCAATGCCAAGGCGCAACTAAAATTACGATTAATATGGCTCTAAAAAATTGACAGCTTCTTGTTAGTGGGTAAAACTCAACGCTTATTTGACAATTTACGAAGGAGAAAACAATGGCTTTAATCACGATGCGACAATTATTGGATCACGCTGCACAATACGGTTATGGTGTCCCAGCATTTAATGTAAATAACCTAGAGCAAACTCGAGCGATTATGATCGCAGCGGATCAAACCGACTCGCCCGTCATTATGCAAGCCTCAGCTGGTGCGCGATCTTATGCCGGCGCAAACTTTTTACGTTCCTTAATGGAGGCGGCTACGAAAGAATGGCCTCATATCCCTGTTTGCGTGCATCAAGACCACGGGGCTTCTCCTGCTGTTTGTCAGCGCTCCATTCAAATGGGCTTTACCTCTGTCATGATGGATGGCTCCTTGAAAGAAGATATGAAAACCCCAGCCAATTTTGAATACAATGTTGATGTGACTCGTCGAACAGTCGATATGGCTCATGCTTGTGGCGTTTCAGTTGAGGGTGAGCTGGGCTGCCTGGGCTCACTTGAAACGGGTGAGGCTGGTGAAGAAGATGGCTCTGGGGCAGATGGTGTGTTATCTGAATGTCAGTTACTGACAGACCCCGAAGAGGCGGCTGCTTTTGTTAAAGCGACGCAAGTCGATGCCTTGGCAATTGCTATTGGTACTAGCCATGGAGCTTACAAATTTAGTCGTCCACCGACTGGCGATATTTTATCGATTGAACGCATAAAAGCCATCCACAAACGAATTCCTGATACGCACTTGGTCATGCACGGCTCTTCCTCCGTACCACAAGAGTGGTTAGCAATTATTAATGAATTTGGCGGTAAAATAACAGAAACCTACGGGGTACCGGTCAAGGAAATTCAAGAAGGGATTCGTCATGGCGTGCGTAAAATCAATATCGACACCGATTTACGCTTGGCATCGACCGGAGCTATTCGTCGCTATTTGGCGAAAAATCCAAGCCAGTTTGATCCCAGAAAATATTTAGGCGAGGCACTGAACGCCATGCAAGAAATCTGTAAAGATCGTTATGAAGCCTTTGGTTGTTCAGGCATGGCCTCCAAAATTCAAGTCGTTTCTCTAGAGGATATGGCAGCCCGCTATACAGCAGGAAAACTAGATGCACGAATTTCTTAAACATAGATTTATTCGCTGGAAACTGCTGGCCAGAGGTGAAATAGATGAGTCGTAAACAACAACTTCATAAATTAAAAGAATTGAACGACCTCATCCTTCATATCACCGAAGAATTTAATCGGCACTCTGGTGACTTAGACGAAGATGCCAGAGCTCAGCGCTTCTCTCGCTTGCAAGCGTTGCAAACAGCCATAGTTACCCTTAAAAAAAGTTTAGAACAAGCCTCTCCCTTTGCAATTGACCCTGTTCCTGGCTTCAATCGTGTGTGTGAGAAGCTTAGAGGTCATGCCACGCAGGAGCATATAGCTAACATGCGTTTAAATCACAAAGCATGCATCGCTTTTCAACAGGAGCTGCAAGGTTATGAAGACGAGCTTAAAAAGCATGGGCATAGCGTTAATATGGAGAACTTTAAAGACACTTTAATCCAGATGACAGAGGGCTTTAGGCGCCTAGGATCAAAAAAATTATATGAACAAGCGGATTTTTCTGACGTCGAAAAAGCATTAACAGAACATGATAGTGCGTGTCTTGCGCTTAGAGAGGCCTTGAATGCTGCGATTAAAAAACTAAGCGCCCTGGGAGAAAAGCATGATTGACGAAAACATCAATTACAAACAAGCTATCGTTCAGTTACGTAACCAAATAACCCTGTCTGGAAGGCCTTCACGTGAACTAGATACTATTATCCAGGAAATTGATGTCCCTTTATGGTCAATCTCTTTAGATGTCAGCTTATTAGAAAAAATACAACAAGCCGTTAATACCACGCAGAAAAAATCCAGATTAGAGCTCGAAAAATTGTTAGGAGATATCGGATGAAAGCCGTTTTTGAAACATTTATCCATAAAGCCGATCTTATTTTCAAGCAAGTAGAAAAACAAGATATAAAAGCCTTACAAACAAGCTGCCTAGAATACAAACAAACATTTTTAAGTCATCTCGATACGGTGAAAAGTCTGATTGCAAGCTTTGTACAAAGCAAACAACGTTCAAAAGCAAGCGAGTTGCATCTGACTGTTAAAGATGCACGAATTGCCATTGAACGATCAATTCGATCAAACTACTTTTCCCATGAGACAGCACTCAGAGAATCTCGAGAACATATCATTCTAGTCGCAAAAACGATGATAAAACTAGAAAAAGCATTAACCTTGGCAGATGATGTATTTTTTTCCGAAGAAATAAGCTCCAGTCTGGAAAGTGTGATAGATCATGCAAAAAAAGTAGTTCTTGAATCTAAAACAGCTGCTGAAGCAATGCAACCATTCGCAAAAATGCCAGAATGGAATCACGATAGCCATCTTAGCAGTGGGAACCGAAAAAAATAATGACTCTTCTATCCAGTGATTGGGTTTGTTTTTTCCGCTAACCAATGCTCAATATCTCGATTTCTTAACTTCGGAGATAGTTGGTTGTACACTATTCTGTGATAATGATTAATCCTGTTTATTTCTTGACGGCTGAGTAACGCTACATCCATCAGCTTCTTTTCATAGGGAAACAGCGTTAAATCAGTCAAACAAAGCATTTGCTTGCAGTAGCTGTTATTGCTGAGTGGTAAGTACTCAGTGATGAGGCAAAGATTCTCAATACGGATACCATATTCTCCATCAAAATAAAGCCCAGGCTCGTTACTCATAATCATACCCTGCTCTATTGAGACGCTTGAAGCACCGCGGCCTATGCGTTGTGGCCCTTCATGGACACATAAATAACTACCCACTCCGTGGCCTGTTCCATGCGCAAAGTCCAGACCTTCTCGCCATAAGGGCTGACGAGCCAGGTTATCTAGGTGTTCTCCCGAAGTTCCCAACAAAAAAATAGCTTGCCGTAAGGCTAAATGTGCTTTTAAAACGAGGGTATAATGCGCACGCTGCTGTTCGGTCGGCTCTCCTAGATGTATACATCGGGTAATATCGGTTGTTCCACCCAAGTACTGACCGCCAGAGTCGAGCAAATAAAGATTGGTGTCATCGATAGGGGTATCCGTTTTTTTGTTAGGCCGGTAATGAATAACTGCTCCATTAGCGCCAAACGCACTAATACTTGGAAAACTGGCTTGTTGAAACAAGGGCTGCTTTTGTCTCGCTTCTAGCAGCCGCTTTGCTGCAGATACTTCGGTGACAGTTCCCAACTTCTCATTTTCTAACCAATAAAAAAAATCACACAAAGCCAATCCATCTTGCAAATGTGCGAGGCGAGCTCCCTCAATTTCAACGGCATTTTTAATTGATTTAGCTGCATAAACCGGGCAAGGAGCTTGATACACTTCAGTCTGGCCAATGGCTTGCAAGCTCGCAAAGTTAGTCGAACAGGGATCAATCCAAATGGGACCAGCAAGGGCTGGTAAGGTTTTGAAGTACTCTTTGTATGGACGATTAACGACACCCTGCGCATCTAAATAAGCATGCACCGCACCGTCTAACTTATGTGGATGAACAAACCACCAAACCGTATCTTGAGTGAGAATGAGATAGCTGATACACAACGGATTATAATCTATATCACTTCCCCGGATATTGAGTAACCAAGCAATAGAGTCCAGCCGGTTAATAATCAAACTTCGACATCCTTTGCTGATCAATTGCTGACGAATACAATTAATTTTCTCAGAGGACTCGGCTCCAGCATACTCAATTGGGTAAATCCAAGCAGAATTTTTAGGTATCTCAATCTTTAGGGGGCTTATTTTATCTATTAAGTTATGAGAAATCCATTTTATCGTGCCACCTTGAGGGCTCACAGCTCTTTGCAGCTCTTCGGCTTCCTGTTTAGTCACACAAGTTGGGTCAAGCCCAAGACAAATGGGTGTCGTTTGCTGACTTATCCAGGTGGGGAGTGATTCATCGACTCCTTGCCTCATTAATTCCCAGTTCTCATCTAGCTCACCTTGCGCTTGTAAAAAATAGCGCGCATCTGTCCATAACTTAGCGGTATCTTTCCCGATAAGAGCTAATCCTGCAGACCCCGTGAATGCTGAAATAAAAGACCGCCTTTCCCAACAATGCGGAACGTATTCACTTTGATGAGGGTCAGAGCTCGGAACGAGGTAAAAATCAACGCCCTCTTCACTCATCAGTGAACGAAGTGCACTTAGCTTGGATTGTGTTTTAACGATCATGCTTGTCTCCACGGCATTTATTCCCAGTCTAACGATTTAATCCCTAGCTGCCCAGATGGGGGAAGCATAGGTGATTCACAGGAGGTGACGACTCCATCGCCATTCACCGCTACGCGGATAGATCTCCTATGCACTGATCTAGCGTAACATCGAAAGACTGAGAACGAGCTCTGTTATTTTCGGAGATGATTCAAGAATGCATCGTTGAGTTATTCGCTGTATTTATTGAGCTAAATATGAATCTGCGAAAAAAAATTAACGTGAAGTCACAAACATAACTGCCTCTATTCTGAAATTCTGTCACGTGCTTTTCATAACTCAACGGGTAATCAACGGATAAAACAAAGATCAAGGTGTGAAATACGTTCACATTAAGTTTAATCCGAACCATAGAAATTCCTTAAAAAAAAACGGGGCAAAGCCCCGTTTTTCATGATTGATCCCTTCTTTAGAAAATAGCATCGACTGAGGCTGCATAAAGATAACCGGATTTAGTTCTCGGATTAAAGTTATAAAGACCCCAAGTTCCATCCTTCGGATTAATTAAGGTCGCACTGCCTTTGATGACTACATTTCCATTAACGGTATAAGCAACACCCAAGGTAAAGTCCTCTTCCGCTTGAGGCGCTTCATTGGTATTTATGCTGTTGGTACCAGCAGTACCGAAAGGGTTATTTGCGCTTAAAAGCGTGCCTGTATTCGTCGTTACCAAGTTTCCATAAGTAAAGTTCGGGAACCATCGACCTAACTGAGCACCCACCATATAATAAGTACCGTTTAGGTTTGCAATATTCGCTTGGGTACCATCTGCTTTATCTGCATGACGGGATGCAAATTCACCTTGGAAATGAAACCAATCAAAGGCCAACTTTAAACCCATGGAGTAAAAGTAGGCATTATCATTCGAAAGAGCCGGTTCAGTAAAGCTGTAAGCTGTCGAAACGGACCCATCTATGCTCGCATGCGCATAACTTCCACGAAGCTGGATCTGCTCATTACCCAACGTTAACTCTGCACCCCCAACTCCGTTTTCACCAAACTCAAGCTCAATAGGTGTACAAGTTGATCCACCCGTTGTAACCGTACAGGTTGCACCACTCGCAAAACCTTGTGTGATCGTATCAAATTTTGATTTATTCGAACCATAAAAAGGATGAACCCGCAATAACCAATCGCTTTGACCAATGCCTTGGCTATAAACCACATCGGCGCCATTCAAATTATTAAATGGGACCACTCGGTAAACAGTATTGGGTAAAAAGACCCAGGGATAGGTATAAGCCACTTCTTGCGTATCGGAATAAGCAAACAAGGGAATACGCATACGACCTGCACGCAACTGCCAATTGTTATTTGGTCGATAACGCAAAAAAGCCCATGGTGTTTGCACTTGATACGCATTATCGCCATCAACATCTGAACCACTCGCAACCAATTGTGCAACAGCCGATAAACTAGATGTGATATTACCCGTAAACTGTAACCCTACCAGCGAGTTCGGAGAAAACCCGAGTTTGTTCTGAACCAAACCTCGCTCCGGAATAACATAGCCTCGATCATAAGCAGTCGTTACAACTATTGTTCCTTGAGAAAAAGAAGACATGTTGCCGGGAGTTGTTGTCGTTGTAGAAAGACCCGCTGATAAAAAGCCATTAATCTGAATTCGACTGTCAGGCCCCATATTAATAAACGAACCCAAAGATTTAACCTGACCTGGGTTTTTCAGCGTTGGATTTTTTATATCCACACCCGCTGCTTGATAGAGCGTTGTTTTTGGAACGACGGCTTCTTTCGAAATAGGTGCTTCTTTCGCAAGAGGTGCTTCTTTTTTTGTAGCCACTTTTTCTTGGCTTACATCCGTCGAGGCTGCTAACACTCCGGTGCTTACCCATAAACAAACCGAGCTAGCTGTCAATACAAGTACTTTTTTCATCGTTGTTTCCTTACTATTATCGTTCCATACGAGAATCGCAGGCCATCATACACCGAGTGAATTATAAAGTCATCTTTTTTGCTCGATCCTTTCCTTCATACACGTCTGAATAGGAAGCTACGGATTTCTAGGCTATCTTGATATAAAAAATAACCCTAAGTGCCCCAGATATAGCCGTCGACCGAGAATTTTTGCGAATCGTTAACTTCACTTAATTTAAAAGAGGATCCTGTCATCAAAACGGGCCTGATTCACGAGACTAATTTTTTAAGCATCGACCAGCGCTTCGTCCATTTTTTCTGATTCGTTTTTTTGCTGTTTTTCTCGTTGAATACGAAAATAAACTTCTTCGCGATGCACTGCAACATTGCGTGGTGCATTAATACCGATACGCACTTGATTGCCGCTAATATCCAAAATACTAAATGTAATCTCGGCATTCTCACCAATAATCAAACGTTCCCCTGCTGATCTCGTCAAAACTAGCATGCTTCACTTCCTTTGGTCCGAGTCACAAGAAAGAAACTCGGTTCTGCTGTTTTTTGGCACCCAGCGTATAAAACACTGTAACTGCGCTAATGGTTCGAAATTATACCCTGATCAACAGAAAGCGCAAGTCTGAATCAACAACTCAATAGGGGCCGACTAAAAAATAAACAGCAGCCCTACTTTTATCTCGTGTTTGGAGCAGACCTCGCTCGTGATCGATTTACTCAATCCATGGAGTAAATCGCCTCGCAACACGGTCCAACCATAATGCCACGGCCGTTCTCATTACTCACAATTTCAGCACCTACAGCAGCTTTCGTCTCGCTCTCAAGTAATGCAATCTCAACGAAAGATTTTTTCTTCACTTAACGCGTTGAAGAAAAAACTCCTGTCTACTCGAAATAATTCACTAAAACTTTCCTTACCTCGATTGCCAGGGCCTAGATTGCAGTGATTGATTTTTTTATTTTCTAATGTATTATGGCGTTTATAGATCAATTTAGCGCTGCATGATCGGACAATCATCGTAAAACATACTGATAAGGCTATACTCAATGCCCATAATTAGCTTTTTAAGTGGGAGTAAGCAAAAGTTCATAATTCCAGTTTCCCGTATTCATAAACTGACTGGCCGAAAATGGTTTGATTTTGATTACTCAAAATTTGATCCTCCAAAACCGAGTGATCATCCTCTATTAATCTCTTATTTTGCAGATCCTTCAAGCATATTGGAAAAACTTGAAATTAGATACATGAACGATCAAGTTGGTCATGGATTATATGCGACAAAAGAGATACCAAAAGATACTGTTATTGGTTTTGTTTCTGGCAAATTAAAAAAATTAAGCGCTGCCGAAGTTGATTTTGATCCAAAGAACCCTACCACTTTAATACAATCTGGCACGGTATCTTATGATGATTTCGGAAATATTTACATAGTTGATTCAAGCAAAAAAAGTAATCATACGCATTATATACAACACTTGCCCTCTGATAAAATGTTATTAGAATTAGACATAACTGAAGAAAATAGGGAGATGATCTCCACAGGAAATCTATCAGAGCACACATTAAACCACAAAGGATTTGATTTAACTTATTTTTGTACGGATAGAGATATAAAAGAAGGCGAGCTTATTGGGTGTCCTTACCAAGTTAATACAAATGAAATAAAAATGCATGAGCATGACTACTGCTTCTTCACCAAGGATGGAAAAATTATAACCTACAATGATCTAACAACAGCGTTTTATTTCAAGCTAATCTGTTGAATTTTAAATAAATTCCCTATCGACTCGGTTAAGCAATTCATGAATTAGGTACTCATCAGGTACCTTTTTCAACGCAAATTGTTTTTCCAAATTTTGATACCATTTGATACTGACTTGGTGGCATGTTTTTTCTCAAGTAACTCGATATCCCTTCATAAAAAATCTTAAGCCCAGCACAATATACCGATGAATTATCGAATCCATTTTCCTTACTAAACCGATTTACAATAGATCCACCGTTGCAAATTTTCATCCATTTACATTCATTACATTCTTTAGCCAAATTGCTAGTCGCGAAAGAAAACTTACGAAACAATGGAAGCTCTAGGTAATCTTTTAAACTAATATTATCGACATAGGAAGCTGTATAAACGAGCTCACTCGACATGGTTCTGAACTCATCTGTTGGACTAACACTCCCATCAGAATTAATACAAATAATTGGGACACTCTGTCCTGCTGATCCAATTCCATACATGTAATGTGAATTCTCTCCCAACATAACATCAAGCGTTGAAGAGATTACTCTTACATAAATAGTAGGATCATCATCTTTTATCCACTCATCAAAAATATCCAACAAATATTTTCCATATGCGCTCGCGCTACTTATTGGCGATAAATCATAATTAGCATGCGGCAGCAAAAAGTCAATACATCTTGCATTTAAGTCATCAACGAAGTGTCTATAGATTTTTTTTGCATCATTATCGGGATTGATGACACAAAGCAACCCATAATCTCCCATTTCATTTATTCGTTTGTTCTCAGATAAGATTTTGATACCCTGAATTACTTTATCGTATGTTCCCTTGCCTCGCTTGTCTTTTCTGTATATATCATGTTGATTTTTCAATCCATCAATACTGACACCGACACCCACATTATATTTTACAAATAAATTTATCCATTCATGATCTATGAGCATAGCATTTGTATGTACGTATAAACAGATGTCCACACATTTCCCTAACACACTGTAAAAAAGCTCACAAAAATATTTGAAATCTTCTTTTTTCTGCATCAATGGCTCTCCACCATGAAATGCAATTATTAAGGTACCAACTCCTAGCTCTTTACAGCCCGTTTTTAGAAATTCAGCCAATTTAATCGCGATATCTTTAGACATATATGGCGGCCTACTATTATACGTTTTATCTCCCATATTAAACATATAACAGTAGCTGCAATTTATATTGCATCTTTCAACAGTTTTTAGGACTACTTCAAGCTGTTTCATGCATTTGCTCATGTATGATATCTTTAGGAATTCCATTTTTTATGAGAACCTTAGATATATGCTCATACATTATTTTTAATCCTTCGCAATAAACGCTTGGGTTATCAAAGCCATTTTTCTTACTGTAACGGTTAACACTAGCTCCGCCATTACATATTTTTAACCATTTACACGTCTTACATGCTTCTGGGGTATTTCTTCTAACTTCTTTTAGCAGCCTGATTTCTTTAGAGCTAATAAATTCTTTTAATGTTGAATTTTCAATGGTCATTTTTTTGTAATTGATGGCTTTATCTGTCGTCATATAAGTATCATCGGGCGTAATACTTCCATCATGATATACAGTTAAAATGGGTAATTCATCGTCTTCCAAAAAAGGCCCCGTATCTGCCATCAAAATCTGTTTACTTCCCATCAGAAGACTAACAATTTGCCTAAAGAATACAATATCCACCGCATCATCATTATTTTCTATCCATGCATCAAAAAGTTCGCACATGAATACTCCGTAGTCTTCAATAGATAACCCTGTTTCTTGATTATGAATCATAAAACTATCGTGATTATAATCTGGAAGTAAAAAGCTCATAGCATTTATTTTCAAATCATGAGCAAGATGATAGAATAATTCTTTTGCGGAACACCTAGCATTAACGACAGTTATTGTGCTTACCCCATCTACTTTTTTCAAATCTATGAATTTCTGTACCTTTCTTATTGCTTTTACTACCTTCTGATATGTTCCTCTTCCTGAGAAATCTTTCCGATACATATCGTTAAATTTCTCCGGCCCATCAACACTAATTCCTGGGGATATTTTATATTTGGAAAACAATTCTAACCAATGAGAATTAATGCAAATTCCGTTTGTTTGAATTCCGAATTCTAAAGTGAGATTTTTTGAAAATTCATTAACAAATCTAGCGCACATTGCATCAAAATCAGATCTATTTTGCAATAAAGGCTCTCCACCATGGAAAACTATTTTTAATAAATCAATACGTAGCGAATCTATCCCTTCTTTCAAGAATTTAATTAGATTTTCTACAGTGCATGGTCTAATTATTTTTTTATTGTTCTTGCTTATTTGACGATCCTGCTTTTCTGTATCGACGTAAAAATAGCAATAAGAGCAGTTTATATTGCATGTCTCTACTGTTTTTAAAATCACTTCTAGAAATCGCATCCCCCCCCCCTCGGATTTAATTATTGATCGCTTTATCTCGCTGTTTTCTGAATTTAGTATAATTTTGATGGATAAAGTTTATAATTCTTGCAATCTCTCTTTTTGTCAAGTGACTCAGCTTATTTTTACGTGCAAGTACAATGCTTTTTAGGTTATAGCATAAAAATTCATTTTATGAGTGCAGTAATGTTTTAACCATTTTTAAAAAAAAATTACAAGAGTGGGAGGCTTTTAAATCCAATTCTTATTTCGATACTAATAACTCAACAATAAGTGCCCCTATCGATATGGGGCTATTATTGTAGAATCAGCATGTACCTTGAGAATGATGTTATTTCAAACAAGTTACGTATATTTATTGTATTGCTTGTGATAGACGCCTTGAGTATGCGCACCTTTGACATAGTGACTTCTAGGATCTTTATCTTTTAAATTTTTTTCTTCCACTTTTTTAAATAGCGCTGATAAAATTCTAGAGGGGGTCACACCTTCAGATTCCGCCACACTGCCTACTGCGTTCTGCGTTCTTTTTTCTTTTTTAATCGCCATAGTTTTCTCCATAAAATTTTATTTTGCTCTTTAAGGAACCAGCCTAAACTGGAAGATTCCAAGCCTTGGAGAATCACCGTATCTAAAATGAGTTTCATAGTCAAGAAGAAATTTCTAGCACTCCTCCATCAAAGCGCTTATATCAGTGGTCTGTTACGAGCCAAGAACTTTAAATGCCAAGATGTCAATTTTTGAAAACCTTTAGGACTTACGAATTGACAAAAATCTATAAAATTTTTGTTGCTCGCAAGAAAGGAGCTCATACTGATTAGAAAAATTGCCTGCATGCATTTCACAGCAAGCTCATTTTCAGCAACGCCTCTATACCGAACGTGTTTGTTTTAGTGAAGAAATATTTTCTAATGGGTTTCTAGGTGTTCCAAATTAGCAGTCCTACAGTCTAAACCCCCCATTCATACCCCAGCTATGACGTAGAGTTTTCTCTTTTCATGCAGCCTTCTTTAAAATGGGTGGCTGCATACCCAATGCTTGATGCGGTCTTTCATGATTGTAGTGATCAATCCAATCAGCCGTTAATTTTCTCACTTCTTGCAAATCATCAAATTGATATTGATCCAAAATAGCTTCTCGGTACGTTCGGTTAAATCGTTCAATATAAGCATTTTGCGCTGGTTTTCCAGGTTGGATATATAAAATTTCAATGGCCTGTTCCATAGCCCATTTTTTAAATGCTTTGGCAATATTCTCAGGCCCATTATCCACACGGATTTTTTCAGGATACCCCCTTTCCTTTGCAATCTGATCAAGCCATTGCGTGATGGATGATGATGGCAGTGAAAATTGAATTTTAATGCCAAAACATTCTCTGCGGTGATCATCGACAACATTGGCCGTACGAAATCGTCTTCCATAAGATAGCGCATCACTCATATAATCAAGCGACCAAACTTCATTAGGTTTATTCGGTACCACTAACACGTTAGCTGTTCTTGCTGCCAAACGCTTTTTAGGTTTGCATTTCAAATTCAGTTTTAAATCACAATACATGCGTCTAACAC
>JBIKMG010000068.1:0-7125 GCA_044359385.1 Coxiellaceae bacterium | reverse complement strand
AATTGCTTTGTTTTCCGAAAGAACTGAAGTTAAGTATTTTTTTATTATTATTATCGCCTCATCCTTCCTCATTCCACCTAAAAAGTCAATGCTTAAGCTATTTAAAATAGATAAGCAAGTCGCCTCATGCTTTTGAAAAATTTTATCCGAAATATCGGCAATCGATCTATTAAAAACAGAAAAGCTAACGGGCACTGTTGATCCAGACTGCATTAATGAAATAGCGCTTAGCCCAAAAAACTTTAATAGTTTCTTACTTGAGCTCGAGCAATTTTGAAAGACAATCATTGTATTTTCTTTATTGTTGACTTTCAGTAGGAAAATTAAATATGCAGACAACTGCTCAACCAATATTATTTTTTCGCGAATCAAGGGCATACGATCTTAAGAACCTCAAACATTTTTTCGGCTAACAACCAGTCCATGGGCGTATCAATGTCACAAACATAATGGCGGGGAAGCAAAATCATTCCTGTATTTTGACCAAAGTGATGACTGCTTTCTTTGAAGCCTAACGAGGTTCCCCAGTAAAACTGAGCTGCATCGTGATATGCTTGCCTTAAATCTTGTGATCGTTCTCCATAGTTTTTTTCATTAACTGGATATATTTTTTCCTCGTTCTTAAATAATGCTCGCTGGATAGGAAAGGGATACTCTGCTATGGACAATAGAAATTCTTGGCCACCTTTTTTTAGTTTCTCATAACCTAAGCGAAGATAGCTTTCCTGTAAAAGGGGCGCAGTTGCATAAATGCAACACGCGTATTTCACATCAATACCCTTACTCTGAAACCAAGATAAAGCATGATCCACAACTCGATGCGTTCCTGTCATATCATCCGACAGTTTTTTAGGCCGAATAAATGGAACCTCTGCACCATATTTTTGAGCCACCTCTGCAATTTCTTCATCGTCTGTTGAAACAACGACACGATCAAAGAGCCCTGACTGTGCTGCCGTTTCTATGGAATACGCTATAATTGGCTTGCCATGAAATAATTTAATGTTTTTTCTAGGAATTCGTTTACTGCCTCCTCGAGCAGGAATCACAGCCATCGTTACCATGCAAAATCTCTCAATAATTGGATCACGTATTCTTGATCGTCTTCTCTTAGCGTTGGAAAAAGTGGCAAGGTGATCGCTTTGCGATAGTATTTCTCGGCATGAGGAAAATCACCCCTCTTAAATCCCAATTTATGATAATAAGGCTGTATATGAACAGGAATGTAATGTACGTTAACGCCAACCCCATTTTTCTGTAAATAATCATACAGCTCTTTGCGCCGGTTTCTTTCAACTTCAATTACAAATAAGTGGTAACTAGACAAGCAATCATCCCGAATGATTTGGCAGTCAAGCGGTAGTCCAGACAGAGCATCGATATAACGCTGCGCTTTATGTTGCCTTTCTTTAACATAGTTATCTAATCTTTGTAGTTGCGATAAGCCCAAGGCACATTGCATATCTGTAATTCGATAATTAAACCCTAAAGCGATCTGCTCATAATACCACGCGCCATCAGACACACCTTTCATTACCTCAACATCACGTACGATGCCGTGTGAGCGAAGCAACTTAAATTTTTTTGCTAGCGCTTCGTTACGCGTAGTGAGCACGCCGCCTTCTCCTGTCGTTATAATTTTTACGGGATGAAAACTAAAAACGCAAGCATCAGAATATTCGCAGGAACCAACTGGCTTTCCCTCATACTTCGCACCAATTGCATGACTAGCATCCTCTAAGATACGAAACCCATATTGCTCGGACAACGCTTTAATTTTTTTCATATCACAGGACTGTCCTGCAAAATGAACAGGGATAACCACAGCAGGCAATCTGTTTGTTTTTTTTGCGTCAACTAATTTCGTGCGCAATGCGTCAACAGATAAATTGTATGTCTCAGGACAAATATCGACAAAATCAACAGTTGCGCCACAATAACGTGCGCAATTTGCTGATGCAACAAACGTATTAGGCGACGTCCAAACACGATCATTCGGCCCAACGCCCAACGCTAAACATCCCAGATGCAAAGCAGCGGTTGCATTTGAACAGGCTATCGCAGAAGGGACGTTACAGTATTCTGAAATAGCCTTCTCAAATTGACCGATAACTGGGCCTTGTGTTAGGTGAGACGACTCTAATACAGCAAGCACAGAATTAACGTCTGCTGCTGTAATCTCTTGCTTTCCGTAGGGTATCATACCATTTCCAACGTATTACCATGCAATCTTTCTAGTTCACCGACAGTCATAAAATCTGGGTTATTCTGCGAGTCATAACTAAAACCGGATGGAACAAGCTCGCCTGTCTCACCAAGCTCATTCACGGAATAATCCAAACTTGCATCCCAGTAAGTAATCGTCGGACGAATCACATAGTGATCCTGAAACTCATAGGTTAAATGTGCCTCATCTGCTGGGCACATTGTCTCATGCAATTTCTCCCCTGGTCGCAATCCTATGATATCGATGCTCAAATCGGGCGCCATCGCTTTTGCCAAATCTATAATTCGAATGGAGGGGATTTTTGGAACGAAGATCTCTCCACCTTGCATTCTATCAAAGGCTTTCATCACTAAATCAACTCCCGCTCTCAAGTCAATCCAAAAGCGAGTCATTTCCGGATGAGTGATCGGGAGAGATTTTGCTCCTTGAGCAATGAGTTTTTTAAAGTACGGAACAACAGATCCTCTTGAACCCATCACATTTCCGTAACGAACAACACTAAATCGAGTTCCATCATGACCTGACAGGTTATTAGCCGCTGCGAATATTTTATCAGAAGCGAGCTTAGAGGCTCCATACAAATTAATCGGATTTGCTGCTTTGTCAGTCGAAAGTGCAACTACTTTTTTCACGCCACTCATAATTGCCGCATCTACCACATGACTTGCGCCCATTACATTTGTTTTAATGCACTCCATTGGGTTATATTCAGCAACCGGTACGTGCTTTAACGCTGCTGCATGGATGATATAATCAACACCACTGGTTGCTCTCACTAATCGATCTTTATCTCGAACATCACCTATGAAGAATCGCAATGCTGGATGATCGAATTGCTGTCTCATTTCAAACTGCTTTAACTCATCTCGCGAATAGATAATGAGGCGCTTAGGGTGATAATTTAACAAAAGATAACGAACAAACTCTTTCCCAAAAGATCCCGTTCCTCCTGTTATTAACAATGTTTTATTGTTATACATTTTTCTTCCTTTAAACTTTATTATTCAATTTCTGATAAACCGAATAGGGATCCTGAGAGTAAATGCTCATAACACTAATTCGATCCATATTTTCTTGAAATTTTGAACGCAGCCTCTCTTAAGTCTGTCTTTTTCTCATCAAAATGGCCGTAGCGAGTTTTATGGCTAACGATAAATACTGCGTGATTTTCTTTTTGACATCGAGATAAAAAATCTTTCACACCCAAAAACAATTCTGCCGTTTCAATACCTTCTCCATACACATAACCTTGCAAAGCCTGCCATGATGTTTCATGCAACCTATCTCTGAGTTCAACTTTAGAGCCAGAGAAAGAATCCGACACTAAGGCTCTTCGTTTGGCTTCCGCTAGAAATGCAGGTTCGTAATTGATAATCGTATTATCCAGATCTACACCGATTCGCATTTTTCTACGACTTCCGTTGCTTTTTGCTTCAAAAAATCATGCCTCTTTGCCAATTCTGAAAATCTTCCTTCATCGATTACTTTTCCTTTTTTCATCAAAAACACTTTATCGCAACAAGCCACTGTCGATAATCGATGTGCAATGATAATAATGGTTATCTTGTCTTTCATCTTGTAAATTGCCTGCATCACTTCTGCTTCTGTTTGACTATCTAGCGAACTGGTTGCTTCATCCAAAACTAAAATACTTGGGTTTCGGTATAACGCTCTGGCAATCCCTATTCGCTGAATCTGACCACCACTCAATTTGACACCACGCTCACCGACCACCGTTTCATAACCATTTGGCAATTCATCCGTAATAAAATCATGGATCGCTGCCACTTTGCTGGCATACTCAATTCGAGCAAAATCTATTTCATGGGGATTCTCACCAAACGCAATATTCTCCCTGATGGTGCTGTCGGACAAAAAAATAAATTGCGGAACATAACCCATGCTTTTTTGCCAAGCAGCTATCTTAATTTCTGAATCTAAATCCAAACCATCGACAGACAAAATACCTGCCGTTGGTTTTAACAAGCCCAAGATAATATCCACCAGGGTTGTCTTTCCTGCGCCGGTTGAACCAATGATTCCAATTATCTCCTTGTGTTTGACCGAAAAACTGATGCCTTCTAGAACCAGCTGGTCATATCCCGTGTAGCGATAAAAAAGATTCTTGATCTCAAATAGTTTTTCAAATTTTACTACCTCTTCTTTTTTCACTTCACGGGATACTCGAGGCTCATAATCAGCAATACTACTATAAATAGCATTCAGTGGACTGACTGCCATTTTAAAACTACTAACGCCCGCAAACAGCTGCTGCATCGCTGGCATCAAACGATAGCCCGCATAAACATACGCAGAAATTATGGGAATAATCGTCGCTGTGTTTTGACCAGAAAGAATCATCACTAGCATCAATAAAATAATGCCGCCAAAAGCAACGATCTCTAACGCGTATTTCGGCAGCGTAGAGATACATTGAATAGCTGCATTACATCGAGCTTGGTCTAACAAGCGTGGAAAAAAAAGCGCTTTAAACACCGCCTCACTTCCCTTTAATTTGATATCTTTAATTCCGCCAAATGACTCATTAACCAATCGGTAAGCTGCTTCAGAACTTTTAGTCATCGTCTTACTATTGAGATCCAATGTTTTTTTGACGGAAAAATAAATGACGACATACACTCCTCCAAGCGATAGCGCTGTCATGAGGGCTAAAAATGGATTCAAATAAATAATAAATCCAAGAATGGCGACTATGGATAAAGAACCCGAAAGCAGCTGGATGCCTTGCAAAACGTAGTCTCGTGTAAATTGACTGACCAACGAAAATAAATTATTGCTAAGCGTTGCCGAATTATTGCTTAAATGAAACTCATAAGGGCTATCTAGGTATTTCTCATACAGAGTCTGAGCGATTCTAGCCCTCACTTTTTCGACAACCCTTGCTGATAACCACGTAGTTAGTGCCGCAGCTGAATCTGTTAGCACTAACATGATTAATGCGACCACACCTAAAAAAACAATAAAATGTGTCGAGCTCGTAAAGCTGAAAAAGTGATAAAGAAAACTCAACTGTTGACTCATTTGAATCAAATGGGGATTAGATGCAACTCCGACAAACGGCATCACAAGGGCAATACCGAAAATATTAATCAATGAACTAAACGCCATTGGCAACAACAATAACATGAGTTTTTTTCTATCCGACTTTAACAACAATTGTTTGGCTTGATACATGGATTTTTTCAATGACATAATTTCACTTCTGAGCTGAATTTCTTGAATAGCTGGGGGGAAAAAAAGACTCCACAACTTGCTTAGCTATTGCCATCGAGCACGTAAAAGCAGGGGAGATCGCATTTAAAAGATGAAGCGAGTTTTCTGTTTTCTTAACTAAAAAATCCATGACCAATTCTTTCGTTGGCCAATGGATGAGCTGCGGCCGAATACCCACCTTATGGGAAGTCATTAAGTCTGAGCGCACCAACCCCTTCACCAATTTAGCCGCATCTCGATAGAGATATTTTGTCAAATACTTTCTGGGTTCCGTCATTGCCACCCGCCTAAAGCCCGAATTTTTAGCTAATAACTGAACCGAGTTACTTAAAAGAGAAAAAACTTCTCGATTAATTCCTGATACCCCGTCGTAGTTTTCGCGACCGAAGCAAGGGATCGCTGTCGGTCCAATTGTAACCACTCCATGTACATTGCGCGTAAAATGGACACCCAAAAAAGGATGTCGCAAGTCGGGAATCGGGTATATATTACCCCTTACCTTAACGCGCGAAGCTTGACTCAGCTGTCGGTAAGTTCCCTTAAAAGGCATCATTTTATACGCTAGGCCAACACCGAAGCTATGCGCTACTTGATCTGGATATGAACCCGCAGCATTAATGGCTTGCTTAAACGCAATCATTCCTTTGGACGTTATCGCAGTTGATTTATCCTTGAGCTCATAAAAAGAACAGCCCGTCGCTATCTGCACACCGTTATCTAGCAACTCTCTTTGCAAAGATAGCAGGACTTGCTTGGGGTCTACCATCGCTGTTTCGGGGGAGTAAATGGCTTTTTGCACTGTCTGAGCAGACGGTTCTCTCTGTGCGAGCTCTTGCTCATCTATTAAGTGGACTTCTGCTCCGTTGGCTTGCGCCCTATAAAATAGCGCATGAAGCGCCTCTAGCTCTGACTCTTTACGCGCAACAATTACCTTGCCAGCTTCTTCTAGTAATAGGCTTTTTTCTCGACAATATTCCTTCATCAATCGACTCCCTGTGCGGCAAAAAAGGGCTTTCAGTGTGTCTTTTTGATAATAAATTCCAGCGTGCAATACTCCACTGTTTCGCCCAGAAGCATGCTTGCCCAAATCTTGCTCTTTATCGATAATTAGAATATCGGTAACGCCCTCTTGCAAGAGCGCTCTTGCGATAGTGAGCCCTAGAATACCACCGCCAATGATCAAAAATTCCGTTTTCAAATTTTCCCACGCTACCGCCCTACGGTAGCCCGCAAAGCAAAAAAAAAAGCAGCTCACAGTTTGAACTGCCAGCTGCCTTCGACGGGGGTGTCTAACCGAGCCAAATGAAACTCGATCGCCACCAAAACCACACGACATCGGTAAATAGCCTTTTTTGTCGTAAAATAGGGCTTAAAATTAAACTTTATCACATACAAAAAGGTAGCAGCCACACGGCGAGTAGATCATACAGGGGCTTAATTATCAAGTGTACTTTTTACCGAAGCATGAGTAAATCCATTGCACAGGCTGACTATCATTGCCTCGAAGTTTTTGCCTAATCTAAAGTATTCACTAAGCGCCTGTTTAAAATCTTTTTAGCAATAGCCCAACGAATCGCAATACAACCATCTGTAAGCTCGTATTAATTTTTCTTTCACAGTTTTTCCATAAACGACGGCTTTTTTCCATCCATCCAAATGATCTT
>JBIKMG010000026.1:0-24989 GCA_044359385.1 Coxiellaceae bacterium | reverse complement strand
CCTGCAGAGAATCCGACATTGATTTATTTGTTTTGCCTCCCAGCTCGCCAGAGCTAAACGGTTGCGTTGAGCGCTGCAATCGCACCCTTCGCTACGAATTTTATTCGCTCTATGATGGCCTTATATGCCTGCTTGATCTAAGAAAAGCGCTGGTTGGATAGATGAAAATCTATAACACCTTTAGGCCGCATCAAGCATTGAATTTAGACACACCATTAAGCTACTATCAGAAACTCACTCGCGGAGGCCTTCAGTCCCCTATGTGCTGAACCTATACACGCGTTAGAAAATAAATTTAAGCTATGTTAGACTTGATTGGGCCACTAAACCCCAGTAATTCTCGGTGAATTAAGTGATGAAAACGTTCAGTTTTGAGGCAAGGTGAGGTGAGAAGATCGCGAAAAATGCGCAAGTGTTTGTATAAATACCTGAACATCTTCAGTCGATTTTTAGACCTAGATTAACCTCAAGTGGACGTTTGTATGTTCACCGGAAATTTCTGACTAAACCTAAGTGGAAAAAGGAGAAAAATCATGACTAAAGAAAAGTCACCCAAAAAAGCGGATAAAAAGAAACCTCAGAAAACACCTAAGGAGAAAAAAGCAGCAAAAAGAGCGAAAAAGGAAGGCGGTTCTTAACGAAAACTGGTCATTAATTCTCGCCTAAAAATCAGCGTTCTTATCTTTACTGGGGATTGCTGATTATAACGAGTATAATCACGGGGATTTATATATCCCCGTTTTTGTTATTGTAGGGGCATGAAAATTCGAATACTAGGCGATTGTTTACTTTGTAACACGAAAAGCCCGGGCATGCTTTGTACACCTTGTCAAAAAAAATTACCCTGGCGTCAGAAGCCTTGCGGGTTATGCGGTCAGGAGCTTCCTTCTTCTGCTGCACTTTCCTGTGGTGAATGCTTGAAAAAACCACCAATATGGCATCACTTCGTTTCTCCTTGGTATTTTGATCAACCTATTTCGCAATTAATACACCGCTGTAAGTTCAGTTTTTCTCCGCATTTAGCCGACTATCTGGGGCAGCTAATGGCACCGTATGCTCAGGTTTTTTATGATAGGGATCCTGTGGATTTATTGGTGCCCGTACCCTTGCACCGCTTGCGTCAAGCCAAGCGTCTCTATAATCAAGCGGACTGGATAGCGCGAGGGCTCGCTAAGTTTTTCTCATGCCCGATTGATACCCGTAGTTTAAAGCGTGTTAAATATACTCAAGCACAAGCAAGACTTAATTCTAGGGAGGTCAGAAGAATAAACACCCAGTCTGTTTTTCGCGTAAGTCACCCACCAGCAGCGAAGCATATCGCGTTAATTGATGATGTTTCGACCACAGGAGCGACTGCAACAGCTTGTATTGCGGCTTGGCAAGAAGTTTCACCTACTCGATTTTCCCTTTGGTGTCTTGCCAGTGGAAGTGCTAAACGATATTCTTAACGCGCATATCAACCAGGAGTCAACTCGTGCCCATTCAGTTATCGAATCGCAGTTATCAAGTTAAACCATCGGCTACCTTATCACTCAATAGTAAGGCGGCTGAAATGAAAAGTGCAGGCTTGGATATCATTAATCTAACTGCTGGAGAACCAGATTTTGATACACCGGAACCGATCAAGGCCGCTTGCACCGCTGCTATGAATGCTGGAAAGACCGGTTACTCTGCCGTTAATGGTCTGCTTGAATTGCGGGAAGCTATTTGCAAAAAGTTAATGAAAGATAACCAGCTTGAATATACACCGAACGATATTATCGTGAGTAATGGTGCTAAACAAACCCTATATAATCTAACGCAGGCGCTCTTAAATCCTGGCGATCAAGCCATCATTCCTGCTCCTTACTGGGTTTCTTATCCTGCGATGGTTTCACTTGCGGGTGGTGAAAGTGTGGTTGTTGAAACGACCCTTGAAACTGAGTTCAAAATAACAGCTGCGCAACTTGAAAAAGCGATTACTCCCAAAACACGCTTATTTTTCTTAAACAGCCCCTCCAATCCAACGGGTATGGTTTATAACAAGCGAGAGCTTTCTGAGTTAGCTGATGTGCTTTTAGCTCATCCCGCTATTGCTATTGCGTCAGACGATATTTATGAAAAAATGCATTGGTGCAATGGCTCATTTACGCACATTCTAAACGTCTGTAAGGGGCTGCGAGAGCAAACAGTTGTGATTAACGGTTGCTCTAAGGCGTATTCGATGACTGGTTGGCGAATTGGTTATTGTGCTGCTTTAGCTGGGATAACGAGTGCCATGAAAAAGATACAATCTCATAGCACCTCAGCTCCCAATACGATGGCTCAATTTGCTGCAGTTAGAGCACTTGAAATGACAACTGAGGATTTGCAGCCGATGCTAAGTGCTTATCCGTTGCGCTTGATGTTGGCGCACGAATTGCTATCTGCTATTCCAGGTGTTGAATGCCTTCCAGCACAAGGTGCTTTCTATCTTTATCCCTGTGTTAAAGGCTTAATGAAGCGAAAAGGAATTGAAAGCGATACAGAGCTCTGTGAACAGCTATTAACACAGCATAATTTAGCTACAGTTCCGGGTACCGCTTTTGGTGCTAATGGCTATTTACGTTTATCCTGTGCGTGCAGCGAAGAAGTATTGCGTGCGGGCATTGAGCGCATTAAAGAATACGCTCAATAGTTAACCAGCCCCTCACCTCTAGGCTAAAAAAATGGAGTTGGGGGTTGACCTCTCGGATAAGAATGATAATATTGCGGTTCAGCTTTCCCCGGTAGCTCAGTGGTAGAGCAGGTGACTGTTAATCACTTGGTCGGCAGTTCAAACCTGTCCCGGGGAGCCACCTTATTAAACCGCCTCCCATCTCCTGCAGCGATAAAAAAGCCCCCGTGTTAGCTTAACGCTTGTTTAATAGACACGACTGAAGAAGTAGACGACTTTGCTGAAGTATCTCAGGGGAGTCGCAATCTATTCTAGAGGCATTGGGCCATTTGTTTAACCAGGTATGTTGCCGTTTGGCCAGCTGCCGAGTAGCAATAATCGCTTTCTGGGTGAACTCATCTAAATCGTAAATACCATCTAGGTAGGCTTTTGCTTGTCGGTAGCCAACTGTTTTCATCGCAGGAAGCAAGGGGTTATTTTTAGGGTCATCAAAAAGATGCTTAGCTTCGTTTAAAAAACCATCTGCAAGCATCGCATGAAATCGATTGGCAATTCGTTCATGTAAAGCTTGACGATCATTCGCAGCTAGGCAAATAATATTCAAATGATATTGATCTGTTAGGGGTTTTCTGTTTTGAGCGATGGCTTCAGGATTTCTTTCAAGAATTATTTCAAGCTCAAGGGCTCGGCAAATGCGTTGCCGATCATGGGGGTGTAATTCATGAGCTCGTTTTGGATTTTTGCTTTTTAATTTTTCCCACATAAATGGCCAATCAAACTTGGCGCCCTCTTGTTCTAACTCATTACGAAGACTCGGGTCAGAAGCAGGCATACCCACTTGACCTTGTTGCAAATAGTGAAAATACAGCATGGTTCCACCGACTAAGCAAGGAATATAGCCACGTTTATGTATCTCAGGAATTAAGCCTAAGGCATCTTCACAAAACTCACCGGTTGAATAGGGTTCGTGTGGCTCTCGAATATCCATTAAGTGGTGAACAATCCCTTCCCGTTTTTCGACTGAGGGCTTGGCTGTTCCAATATCCATCCCGCGATAAACTAAGGTGGAGTCAGCGTTTATAATTTCAAAAGGTAGTTCTTTAGCAAGTTCAATAGATAATTTTGTTTTCCCAGTTGCTGTTGGTCCCATAATAAAGACAACTTGCTTTTTACCGTGCATTATTGTCCTCGCAAAAAGAGCTTATCGAGCTCTTTTAAACTAAAAATCATGGTAGTAGGTCGACCATGGTTGCATAATCCAGAGCGAGGAGTTGTTGCCATCTCATCGAGTAAAGCTTGCATTTGTGGATGACTGAGGGGGGTATTTGCACGCACAGCGCTGTGACAGGCCATGGTAGCTAAGATAGGGTGTAGTTTATCCTTGAGATGTGCTTGGCTTTGAGTGAGAGTATCAAATAGTACGTCGCGTACAAATTTTTCGATGGAGCTAGGTTTTAGTATGCTAGGTGTGGTGCGAATGACTAGGCTAGTTTCACCGAATTTATCGGATTCTATTCCGCAGTTTTGAAGAGATTTTTGTCGTTGTTCAAAAGCTTCCATTTCAACGGGAGTTAGATGAATGATCATGGGTATCAGCAAGGGTTGAATCGGGATATTTTGAGTCTCATGCTGTTGCTTTAGTTTTTCATAAAGTATGCGCTCATGAGCCGCATGCATATCAACAATCACCAGTCCCATATCAGATTGCGCTAGTATGTAAATTTGATTGTATTGACCAATGACTGTTCCAATACTTTCCCTTTTTTCTGCAAGTGCAACACAATTTTGTTCGTGCAATAATTTTTGTATCGGCTCTGGAGCGGTGTTGACTTGTTCTATGCTCGTTGGATGATTAACGCTTGCAGTGCTTTTGGGATCATTAACCCTCGCAGGGTTCAGTGAATAAGTGGGTTCGTTATTTTCGGGTCTAAAAATATTTCCAGGTTTAATAGGAATAATGACTTCTACATGTTGTCCCGGTTTTAAACGAGTTATTGCTGTATCAATGGCATGGGTTAAAAAATTTCGAACTAAATTGTAATCACGAAAACGCACTTCTTGCTTGCTCGGATGGACATTGACATCTACGCCTTGAGGCGCGATATCAAAAAACAAAACATAAGCCGGGTAACGGCCACTGAATAAAACATCTTTGTAGCCTTCACGAATTGAGCTTCGTAGCAGTAGATCGTTGACATGTCTATTGTTGACAAACGTATACTGCATATTGGGTTGTGTTCGGTCAAAGTTCGGGTTAGCGATCCAGCCACTTAATTTCATGCCTGATTCTTGATGTAGAATAGGGTGGGCGTAATTAGCGAAGTCTTTTCCTAAAATTACCTCAATGCGTTTGAGACACTGGCTAGGGTCAGTGATTGCTGGAAAGTCATACTTTACCCGCTTGTCGACAGTGAGTCGGATATGCTTGTCAAAATGGCAGAGTGCGACGTGTTCGATAATCTTCGCGCAGTGGGTCGCTTCGGTTGCATTTGTTCGTAAGAATTTACGACGCGCAGGTACGTTATAAAATAAATCGTTGACTTGAATCATTGTTCCTTGCGCTAAGGAGGTAGGCGAAGGTTCTCCTTGTGTCACACCGCCGTGCGATTCGATGCAAAAAGCATCTTCGCTTTCTTGCTCTTTGCTAGACAGTTTAACGCGTGCGACCGCAGCTACACTGGCTAGTGCTTCTCCTCGAAAGCCCAGGGTGGATAGTGTATAAAGGTCATCATCATTTTGAATTTTACTGGTGCAATGATGAGAAAGCGCGAGCTCCAGATCTTCGGGGTGAATCCCACACCCGTTGTCTTTTAGGCGAATCAACTGAATTCCACCCTGCTCAATCTCTACCCAAATCTGAGATGCGCCCGCATCGATTGAGTTTTCAATCAATTCTTTGACAACTGAAGCCGGTCGATGAATAGACTCACCTGCTGCAATTCGACTGGAAATCAGTGGTGGCAGTTCTTTAACGCGCATGGTATTGGTTCTCGTGGTGGTGATTGTTAAGATAATATCAGTAAGGAGTTAAGATGAAAATTAGAATTTCTGTTAAAAATCAGACCCTCACCTATAGTCACGGCGATAAAACGCTTGTTTATCCTGTTTCAACCGCATTGAATGGTACGGGGGAAACGAAAGGCAGCAATCAAACTCCCTTAGGGGAACACATTATCCGAGCAAAAATAGGTGGAGAGTGTCCTTCGTTAGCTGTGTTTGTAGGAAGGCGCTGGACGGGCGAAATTTACAGTACCCAACTGGCAGCACAGGAGCCTAATCGTGATTGGATCCTGACTCGTATTCTTTGGCTTTCAGGTATTGAGCTGGGTAAAAATAGAGGCGGTAGTTGCGATACCATGCGTCGTTATATTTATATTCATGGCACATCAGAGGAAGACCAAATTGGTCAGCCAGTTTCACAGGGTTGCATTCGTATGCGTAATAAAGATGTTCTGAGTCTGTATGACTTAGTAACACCAGGAACGCCAGTCATCATAGTGATTTAAATTATCCAAGGGAGGAAAAAATAGTCGTACCTTGGGTTTCAGAAATCTCTCAAACGGTTAGGTTTGGCTTTACCTCAGGCAAAGGTCGTGTATGATGGTTTTTTGCGATTTGCAAGTCACCATTGCAGTATAATCAGACAGTTTGGGTCTTTTCTTCAGCGCAATCTGGTCTTTTGTCGCGATATGGCTGAAGAATAACGGGTGTAGCTAAAAGAACAGGAGGAGTGATGATTCAACAGCCGCTTTTGTATCGAGTGATATTTTTACAAGAAGAAAAGGTTTATGTTATCTATGCACGCAACCTCACCGAAGAAACCTTGGTTGGCTTTATTGAAGCTGAAGAGCTCGTGTTTGACGAAAATAGTCAAGTTGTCGTTGATCCGTCAGAAGAGCTACTCAAAAAAGAATTCATGGGTGTTAAAAGAACCTATATCCCTCAGCATTTGATTTTACGGATTGATGAGGTTGAAGGGAAGGCTTCTGCAACGATCAAGACAGGCTCCAAAACAGGAAATATTAGGCACTTTCCATCTGTGGATACTAGGTAACCAGATGAAAAAGTTAATTATTAGCATAGAAGGAAAGACACTAAGTGAGTCAGATAGGTTTCGGTTGTCTTCGCCCCTTGTCGTCGGTGTCATCCTGTTTACACGTAATTATCAGGATAAGAGGCAGTTAACTGAGCTGACATCTGCGATTAAAGCGTGCTCGTCGGATTTGTTTATTTGTATTGATCAAGAAGGGGGGCGTGTACAGCGCCTAATCGAGGGCTTTACGCGCCTGCCTAAAGCAAGGAGTTTTGGGCTTCAATACGATAAAAATCCGAAGCAGGCGATTCAAGACTTAAGGCGCTCAGCCAAAACGATGTTCACTGAGCTACGCAGTTGTGGTATAGACAGGAGTCTAGTCCCGTGCTTGGATATTGACTGGGGAAATAGTGAAATTATTGGGGATCGCAGTTTTTCTACAGACCCCGAGTTGGTTTGCATTCTGGGGCAAGCCTATGTCAAGGCGCTGAAGGAAGAGGGGATGCTTGTAACAGGTAAACATTTTCCGGGCCATGGATATGTTTCATTGGATTCGCATTTGACGTTACCGGTTGATGAACGTTCTTTGGATGATATCAAAAAAAGTGACATTAAACCGTACAACCACTTGATATCAGAATTAGATATGATTATGACAGCTCATATTGTTTTTCCAGCAGTGGATTCATTGCCAGTGACTTTTTCCAAAGTTTGGTTGCAGACTATTTTGCGCGAAGAGATGGGTTATAAAGGTATTATTGTGAGTGATTGCTTGACAATGGTGGGGGCCGCTAAGCTTTATCCGGATATTGTTGAGCGTGTTAATGCGGCTTTGAGCGCAGGTTGTGATTGGATGTTTTTGTGTAATTCAGACGCGGCTGTTGATGAATTGATTCGTCGAAAAGCGGAACTAATAGAGTTGAGCCCGGGAGGAGTATGATCAATGCTTTTCATGCATGGTTGTTAAAGGATTTCTGGTTGGCAGCCATTATACTTTATTTTCTTTCTGGTGGGGCGCTTGCTCTGCTTGAGTATTTGTTAAGTTATCGTTTACGTACCGTCTATAAAAACAAAAAGTGCTATTGGCAAATGGCTATTGCCGAATCCTTGCATACTCCTGCCCAAATCTATATAGGATTGATGGTTTTTTTATTATCGATCCCTAAGTTGTTAGAGCCTTTGGGTATAGAGCTGGCTTCGTTGAAAGGATTACATACTTGTCAAGAACTGGTGAGTGCTGTTTTTGCGCTGTGGTTTTTTATGCGTCTTATCAAGCGAGTGGAGGCATCGTTTCATTCTCGAATCACGGATGCTGTCGGAAAAATAAGTGATAGGACTCAAGTCAGTGCTGTTGCTAAAATCGGACGTATTCTCCTGATTATTATATTTTTTTTTATGTTATTGCCTATTTTAGGAATTCCAAGCGCAGCATTGTTGACCTTCGGTGGTGTATCAACGATCGTGATTGGTTTTGCAACTAAGGACACTGCAGCAAACTTGATTGGGGGATTGACTATCTATTGGGATCGCCCATTTTCAGTAGGAGATTGGATTTGTTCCCCGGATAAAGAAATTGAGGGCATAGTTGAAGATATTGGTTGGCGTTTAACTCGAATTCGAACTTTTGATAAACGACCACTCTATGTCCCCAATGCTTTTTTTTCGACTATTTCGATTGAGAACCCAGGTCGAATGAGTAGTCGTCGCATTAAGGCTAACATAGGTGTTCGTTATTCGGATCCAAGTAAATTGCCTAAACTCTTAGATGCTGTTCAAAATATGTTGAAAAATCATCCGGATATCGATCAAACTCAAACCCGTATGGTCAATATAGTTGAGCTTGGACCGGAATCATTAAATTTTTGTGTTTATGCGTTTACAAAGACGATAGATTTTATAAAATTCGAATCGATTCAGCAGGATGTTCTGCTTAAAACTTACGATATTGTTCGGGAGCACGACGCAGATTGTGTTGCTCGATAAAAAAGAGTTTAATTCAAAATTAAGAGAGAGATAGATGTCAGTTCCACAGCATATTAGAAACGTATTTCGTCACTCAAAATGTATTTATGACAAGGCAGAAATTAATTCTGCCTTGGATCAGTTGGCCGTTGCAATTAGTTATGAGCTATCGGAGTCGGATCCGATTTTTCTTTGTGTTGTTGTTGGTGGAATCATTCCTGTGGGTTGCTTATTACCTAGGCTCGATTTCCCCCTATCTGTCGATTATGTTCACGCAACACGCTATGGCAATAAATTTTCAGGTGAGGAGGTTGTATGGAAGGCTAAGCCTCGTTGCGACATGAAGGGCCGTACTGTCGTAATCGTCGATGATATCTTGGATGGTGGTTTAACGCTTCAGGCTGTCAAATCCTACTGTGAGTCAGAAGGCGCAAAAAGGGTTTATACAGTCGTTTTGGTGGATAAGGAAAATGCCCGTCAACCAGGCGGTCTTAAGCAAGCTGATTTTACCGGCTTGACCTTGGATGCGGGGTTTTTATTTGGTTTTGGCTTGGATTATAAGGGCTATCTTCGAAATGCGCCGGGTATATACGCTGTCTCATCTGAGTTTTTGGCGAGTGAGTCGGGAGCTGTTTGATTCACGGACTAAGTAGAATGGATTCGAGATATCGAGTTGTGTTTAAACAGTTGCTGGAGTGACCAGTTGGATACTTAGGTTTCGTCTGTCGGATTGGAGGAGCGTTTTCTGCCAGCGTCTCTATAGGTGATGCGGCCTTTGGATAGGTCGTAGGGGCTTAACTCCACTTCGACTTTATCGCCGGTCAAAATTCGGATATAGTTCTTACGCATTTTTCCGGAAATATGCGCGATCACAACATGACCGTTTTCTAGTTTGACGCGAAACGTAGTATTGGGCAGAGCGTCAACAACAACACCCTCAACTGCGATGGTTTCTTCTTTTGCCATGGTTTTATCCCCTTTTTAAGTAGCGAGCTATCATGCCCGAAAGAGGCGCGCAGTACAACCAGAGATTCCCAACTAGGGCTTACTCATCTAAAAATCGCTCTGCATCGAGTGCTGCCATACAGCCCGATCCTGCCGAAGTAATCGCTTGGCGATAGATTTGATCAGCAACATCTCCAGCAGCAAATACCCCTGGAATGTTTGTTTGTGTAGCATAGCCGGATTGACCGGATTGAACGATTAAGTAACCCGCATCATCCATTGCTAACTGACCTTTAAAAATTCCAGTATTGGGATCGTGGCCGATGGCAATGAAAACACCGTCTAAGTTCAAGGTTTTGAGTGAGTTATCTTTGATGTTTTTGAGCCGTATGCCAGTGACCCCCGAGGTATCACCAAGTATTTCATCGAGTGTTTGGGACCATTCAATACGGACATTCCCATCTTGGCTGCGTTTTAGGATACGATCAGTGAGCATATTTTCAGAACGTAGTTCATCGCGTCGATGTACCAAGGTAACATGCGAAGCAATGTTGGAAAGATAAAGTGCTTCTTCAACTGCGGTATTTCCACCGCCGATGACTGCGACTTTTTTACCTCTATAAAAAAAACCATCACAAGTCGCGCACGCAGAAACACCCTTCCCCATAAAAGCTTGTTCAGAGGGTAGTCCCAAATAACGCGCAGAAGCGCCTGTTGCAATAATTAAAGAGTCGCAGGTATAACTTCCAAAGTCACCTTTCAGGGAAAAAGGTTTTGACTTTAAGTCTACCTCGGTTATTTGGTCAAAAATGATATGGGTATTAAAGCGTTCTGTATGATTCTTCATGCGTTCCATGAGATCAGGGCCTTGTAGTCCTTCGATATCTCCTGGCCAGTTCTCAACCTCAGTTGTTGTCATGAGTTGTCCGCCTTGTTGCATGCCGCTGATAACAACCGGTGAAAGATTGGCGCGTGCTGCATAAATTGAGGCGGTATAGCCAGCAGGACCTGAGCCAAGAATGATAAGCGGGTGATGTTGTTTGTTCGACATGGGTGCCTCTTTGTGCCTCATAGATTAGGGGGATAATACATGGATCCTCGCCCTAGTTAAAGCAATCTACAGAATGATTAAATTTTATTCGGTTCTAAATCATCCGGTATAGGCTATTTTTTGGGGATTTGAAGTGCTCGCATTTTTTGAAATTATTCCCTATAATTAATGTGTTGTAAGAATTAATGAATAAAGGGGTACTGATTCTTGGTTAAATCTAAAAATAAAAAAAAGCCAAGGTACGCTTCATCCAATCCATCGGCTCTCGCATTATACTTACGTGCTCGTAGTCGCGAAATTGTCTTTATTTTGCTGGTTGCCTTCTCGATTTATTTACTCATCGCTCTTTGCAGTTACCATCCAAACGACCCTAGCTGGACTTATGCCACATCGACAGCTGAAGTAAAAAATGCAGCGGGTTTAGTCGGTGCTTGGTTATCTGATATTATGCTTTATTGCCTAGGGTTCGCTGCTTATTGTTTGCCCCTTCTGCTTTTTTTTTCCGGCTGGCGTTTGTATCAACATCGCCATGAAACCAATGAAGATTCACCGATTGTTACGGCTATTCGAATAGTTGGCTTTCTGGCCGCGGTGCTATCGATAGCAGGCTTAGTCGCCATTCATTATCATGAAAATGCCGTTGTTCCTTATCATCCGGGAGGCATACTTGGTTTGAGTACAGCGAAAGCATTGATTCGACTGCTGGGTATTTTCGGTAGCACTTGTTTACTCACTATGCTGCTCTTTATGGGTTTGGTGATGTACTCCGGCTTTTCTTTTTTCCAGTTTTTGGAGCGCGTGGGAATCGGTGCGTTGTTCGTATCTAAGCAAATCATTAGTCTACTTCGATCAATACCCTTGCGTAGGATCTATCTTGAGTTGAAGGCCTGGTATATCGATATTCGATTACAGCGTCTGGAAGGTTTGGTAACAGATACGGTAGCGATGTCTCAGGGTTCAAATAAAATTAAGCGTGAGCCTTCTGTTGCACGAATGGAAAAAAAAGAAGAGTGGATGCCAACAGCGGAGAAAATTTCAGAGCCTGTCAAAACTAAAAATGTGCTTAATGTTGTTGCGCCTCAACAGAATCAAGAAGAGGGTGATGTGGTGCAGCACGCGTTAGTCAATATGCAAATTCTTCCCGAGTTTTCTTTGCTCAATAAACCTAAAAACATCATCAATACCACTTTATCGGAAGAGGTTTTGCATGCTCAAGCGTCAGATGTCGAGCAGCGGTTAGCGGATTTTGGGGTGACAGCAAGCGTCACGGGTATTCGTCCGGGCCCCGTTGTTACCCGATTTGAAATTGATCTAGCAGCGGGGACCAAGGTGAGTAAAGTCAGCAACTTGGCAAAGGATTTGGCAAGGTCACTCTCTGTGATGAGCGTGCGGGTGGTCGAGGTTATCCCAGGAAAATCCGTTATTGGCTTGGAGCTGCCTAATCCGAATAGACAACCAGTGGTGCTGCGAGAGGTGCTTGAGTCTCAAGCCTATGCGGCTGCATCTTCTAAGTTATCGATTGCCTTGGGGAAAGATATTGCGGGCAATGCAGTGGTTGTTGATTTGGCTAAGATGCCGCATCTGTTAGTTGCTGGAACCACGGGTGCGGGTAAATCCGTTAGCTTAAATGTGATGTTGCTGAGTTTGCTTTATAAAGCTACGCCGGAACAAATGCGCTTAATTTTGATTGATCCGAAAATGTTAGAATTGGCTGTATATGAAGGAATCCCGCATCTTTTAACACCCGTTGTCACGGATATGCGAGATGCTGCAAAAGCTTTGCGCTGGTGCGTGGCAGAAATGGAGAGGCGTTATCACTTAATGGCTGGACTTGGGGTTCGAAATCTGGCAGGTTTTAACGCAAAAATTTTGGAGGCCAGAAGAGAGGGAAGTCCTATTTTCGATCCCACGATGGATGCACGGCAAGGCCCTGCTGTGGAGCTTGAGCCGTTGCCTCAGATTGTGGTGTTGGCGGATGAGTTTGCAGACATGATGGTTGTTGTCGGTAAAAAAGTAGAAACACTGATTGCTCGATTAGCCCAAAAAGCCCGCGCTGCAGGAATTCATTTAATCTTAGCGACTCAACGGCCTTCGGTCGATGTGATTACTGGACTGATCAAGGCTAACATTCCTACTCGTATTGCTTTTCAGGTATCCTCTAAAATTGACTCACGTACTATTTTAGATCAGCAAGGTGCTGAGCAGCTGTTGGGTAATGGCGATATGCTGTATTTAGCGCCAGGTGGGGGTGTTCCAATTCGCGTGCATGGAGCTTATGTGAGTGATGAAGAGGTTCATGAAGTCGTTAATTATTTGCGTGCAAAAAGTGGGCCTAGTTACAGTGAAGAAATATTGAGTGATCCACTCGAGTCAACAGCAGGTGCTGCTCAGGGTGACTGGCTTAGTGCAGCGGATACAGACTCTGGTGAGAAAGATGAACTTTATGATCAGGCAGTTGAAATGGTTATGAAGGCTAGGCGAGTATCTGTTTCCAGTGTCCAGCGGCGTTTTAAAATTGGTTATAACCGAGCAGCGCGAATTGTAGATTCTATGCAAGAAGCGGGTATTGTGAGTGCTATGGAAAGTAATGGTACCCGCGAAGTATTGGTACCACCCAGAGACGAGTAGGAAATCATGTTGAAAATCATCTCCGGCATACTCTTTTTTATTTGTTCAATGCAAGCACTGTCAATGACAGCAGCAGAAAACTTACAAGCCTTTTTGTCACCGATTAAAACATTTCAAGCTAATTTCAAACAAACAACCACTGGAAAAACAGCTGAATTTATCATGACGGCAACAGGTCAAGTGAAGATTGATCGTCCAGGGAAGTTTTACTGGCAAGTGAATAAACCGGGGCAGCAAATTATTGTGATTAATAAGGGGATGGTTTCGTTGTACGATGTCGATTTGCGGCAAGTCACATGGAGTAAAATTTCACCAAATTCTCTTGCGTTAAATCCAGCTTCTTTGTTGAGTAACGATGTTTCATCGCTTTTAAAAAATAATGTCGTTGAGCAATCGGGCAGTATATTTACCTTAAAGCCAAAAATAAGCAATGGTTCTATTCAATGGATAAAGATTGTTTTCGCTAATAAAACATGGGTTAGTTTGCAGTATGAAAATGGAATGAATCAGTTAACGACCTTAAAGTTCTCTAATTTGAGTATCAATAAACCCATTGACGAGAATATTTTTTTCTTCAGGGCTCCTAAGGGAACTGATACTGTAAAATATTAACCCAACAGTCAAGATAATCTTAATTTATATATGGTTGAATAAAGAATAGTCATATTGTACGGTACATGCTCAATTAAATAGATTGGGGATGTGCTTATGTCTAAAGTCGAAATCGGTTCAGTGGATTTAGAAAATCAGGATCCTCAGCAACAAAGCGCAATTTCTCCTGGAAAAAGAGTATTAGGAAGAGATGATCTATGCATCACTCTTTTGCATAAGGGTCCTCCCGATTCCGATGGATCCTTAGCCAGTCGAGGGTTTCAAATAAGAGAGTCTAAGTTCAGAGAGTTATTTGCTGCAAAAAACCCGAGGCTTCACTCTTTCGGAGAAATTGACGGGACGAGTATCACAGCCATATATGAGGCGGCTTATCAATCGTATGTTGAGATTTATCCAAATGAAACGAAACTTTCCAAGGCAGCTAAACAACAAGAGGCTGAGGTATTTTTATCGAGAGCGAAACAGTGGCTGAATAAACGCGATAGTTATCAGGGTTATGCAAATGATCCTAGTACAAATGTAGAAACTCTCCTGATAGGTCCAGGCACGGGAGAGCCTTCGATCGCTCTTGGTGCGAGTATTGCTCCCGGTGTTTTTATCACGGCTTCGTCGCGGTTTTCCAAATCTAAGTCCCATGAGTTAGTAGGTCCATGGTCGTCTCTGATTAAGTGTGCAAGTGAGAATGGGAAAAACCCCGTTATTTGGGTAAATTGTAGTAATAACAATTTTTTTCAAACAGTGATGGGAGAGGTGAAGTCATTAGGCAATGATTCAGAAGATCTAGACAAGGGCTACCGATTCAATTCACTTCCTAATAGCATACTAGTAACGACCAAAATGTGGCCGCAAGAGAGAGAAGAAAGGGTTCTGGATACTGCTTCTCTTGGGGATGCACCATTGCGTTTTAAGAATTTAGGGAGTCGCTTATTTGATATGGTACGGGTTTGTGCAGCAGTGTTAAGTCTTCAAAAAACACGACACCCAAAATCGACTATTTGTTTTCAGGGTGGACAAGATACGACAGATGCCACTTTCATGGCTGCGCTTTATGTGTTAATGAGAAAATGGCGAGATGAACCAAGTTATAACCCATCGCCTAAAGAAATGGTCAGTTTATTTTATTCATTGGCTGTTAAGGCGGGGCTTTGCGCTGGGTTTCCAAATTTAGCGACTTTTTTGTTAGCGTTGGAGCCTAATGCAGGGGTCGTGAATGATTATCTGCAACAGATCGCCCAAAAATTTGATCCTAAATCAGTGAAAAGAAAAAGTTGGGGACGAAAGAAGGAGGGTGAAGAAACGCCTGTTCTCCAATCTTCTGCACTCGTTGCTTTGGCGCCTGAATTAACGAATGACTTATTTTCTGAAAACACGCCTGAGGTATATCATGCTTCGCTTGTTCTATTTAAGTCGATGCTGTTTGTAGCAAACGTGCAGTCAGATACTTATTTTGATGAGGCAGCTAGAAATGACGACCTAAGTGATAAACTAAGGGTGCAACAAAAACGGTTGGCTGATTTGGAGGATACGCTTCTTCGTATGAAGGAGTTCGTAAAAAGTGTTAATGCCCAGTCAGAGAAGCAAGTAGGCCATTATCAAAAATTATGGGGTGACCTATCTCAAGAGTATGATCGCTTAACAAGAGATAGTCAGGAGCGCGAAGATGCGTTGAGGCTTCAGGTAGATGAAGGCAATAAACAGTTGCGAGATACAAAGGCGTTGCTAGCATCAAAAGAAGGGTCTCTTTCAGACTTAGAAAAAACACTGGCTGAGCTTCGTTTCGAAAATCGTCAGTTGAAGAGTAGCCTTCAGCAGCTAGAGCGAAGCAGGCAGGATAATTTGGCGCAAGGAGTAGAGGATGAAATACGGTCACCTAACGAGGGCGAAGAAAAAACGTCAGCAGATTTGGAAGCAAGTAGACGAGAGAATGATAATCTTAAGGAGGAGATAGCGAATTTACAGGCCTTATTATTGTGCGCCAATCAAGAAAATTCATCCAATAATACGACAACACAGAGGCTTAACGATCAGGTGTCCAGTTTGGCAGGTGAATTAGCCAGGTGGCAACCTTCACGCGGAACTCAGATAGCGCTAACCGTCTTATTTACGCTATTGTTTAATGTTTTTGCGGTTGTTGTTGGTCTTGTACAATTAGCTTTGAGCAAGAAAAAAGATAAAGACAATTGGCGATTTTTATTTTGTGCGAAAAAAACCGATCAAAATCTTTTAGAGCCGATGTTGAGTACTTCAGATGTTAATTCTGTTTAAATGGGCGCTAGCGAAAAAGCGTTCCGCCCATTAATATCTAAGTATCTGTATTTTAATCATAATTTATGCGAAATTCTATTTTTTGTGACGAGATAACACCAGAGTATTTTAATTGCAATGACTCGGCCAGTGCAGTATGATTGAGCTTATTTGGAACACAAAGGGTGTATATGCCAGCTGATAATAATCATAGGATGAGTGAAAGTGAAAGGGAAGGATGTAAAATCTTACTGAACAATCTGAACAATAAAATAAATGGGTTGATCAAACTTGTGAGTAGTCATAGTCCCTATGACCTAGGGCGCTTAAGAAGCTTTAGGCCAGATAGTTTCGACTTGGATCAGCTAACAACGGATGCCTCTCCAAGCGATTTTTCGAGGATCGACAATAACCTGAAAGCTGGCATTGCTCTATTGAAAGACTTGCCAGGTGCATTAGCGAAAGCTGAAGTCGAATACAGTCAAAACGCAACAATGATAATCGGCCTTTTTACTGGGATCAGTCGTCAGGAAGACCAATGCAGCTTAGCTTCATTTAAAGAGGAGCGGGAGCGTTTCATGACTGACTGTTTCCAAGGTGTTGAAAAAAAAGGGGTGCTAGGTTGCCAGGAAGAAATAATCACGTATTTAAAAAAATGCATATCCGACCTACCGGTGCGTGCATTGGACAATCTTCGAAAGGAAGATAACTTAAACACGCTTGCGATCGGATTTTTGGTCTTATTTTTTCCTATTTCTGTGTTTGTACTTTTAATTCAAGTCATCTTGAAAGCGTGTAAAAAACAAAGTATACGGAATGAACCGGTGTTTCGCTTGATGTTTAAGAAAGGGACCTTACCCAAAGAAACAGGATTGAAAGACAGCAACTCTTGCGTAGCAGTAGCCTGTTGAATCCAAGTAATCACTTTGACTAACTGCGGATAATATGTTCTTATTTTAGCTTCTTTTTAAGCGAATCTGAGGACAGCATATGTTATGCCCTAAGTTACTGCGTAGCGATATTGAAGCTGTGGCAGCCAATCTGGCTCGTCGAGGCTTTTTTTTGGATGTGGCTGCATTTACGGAGTTTGAAATAAAGCGTAAGGTACTGCAAGGTAAGACTCTAGCACTTCAAACTGAACGAAACTCCCGTTCTAAATTCATTGGTGAGCTCAAAATTCAAGGTGCTGATATAGAGCCGTTATTGGCAGAGGTGTCTAACATAGGTGATGCGCTTAAAAAGGCTGAGCATGATTTGCAGACCTTACAAGCAGAAATGGATGCTTTCATCGCTATTATTCCGAACACCTTAGATGCTTGTGTTCCTGACGGAAAAACCGCTGATGATAATCAGGAGATACATCGATGGGGTGAGCCAACTCGCTTTGACTTTGAGCCTAGAGATCACATTCAGTTGGGTGAGCGAAATGGTTGGATTGATTTTACAACAGCGGCCAAGATATCGGGCTCACGGTTTGTGATTTTGCGCGATGATGTAGCGCGTCTGCATCGGGCACTGGGTCAGTTTATGCTAGACTTGCAGGTTAACGAGCATGGTTACCAGGAGCATTATGTCCCTTTGTTGGTGAAATCGGATGCCTTGTTTGGGACTACTCAGTTACCTAAGTTTGCAGCGGACCTGTTTATCACAAAAGGTGATCAGGACCTATCCTTGATTTCCACGGCTGAGATATCCTTAACAAATATTGTCCGAGAAAGTATTCTCGATCTGAAAGATCTCCCGATGAAATTAACCGCTCAAACACCCTGCTTTCGTTCTGAAGCGGGATCCTATGGGCGTGATACAGCGGGAATGATTCGTCAGCATCAGTTTGAGAAGGTAGAAATTGTTCAAATAGTTGCTCCAGACCAGGCGAAAAGTGCATTTTCTGAATTAACGGAGCATGCAGAAGCGGTATTGAAAAAGCTGAAGTTGCCATACCGGGCGATGATGTTGTGTGCAGGCGATGTTGGATTTGGCGCTAAAAAAACAATTGACTTAGAGGTCTGGCTACCCGGTCAAAATTGTTACCGTGAGATTTCTTCGTGTAGTTGGTTTGGTGATTTTCAAGCGCGTCGCATGAAGGCACGTTACCGTCCAGAGGGAGTCGGTAAGCCGGAGTTCGTAGAGACGATCAATGGATCGGGATTAGCGGTTGGTCGAGCCTTGATTGCAGTGATTGAAAATTACCAGCAACGTGATGGGTCCATTCGTGTTCCTGATGTCCTGGTTCCGTATATGGGCGGTAAATCAATCATTGGTTAGCCAGCTTTTAGGGCCTTAGGTTCCGAAGTAGGCGTTCTATACGATAGTTCGCTAAATTCTTCTGAAAGGTGGTCGCGTTACCCAAGAGCGCAATTTAAAAAAGGGCCTTGAATAGGCCCCTTACTGATTCTGTTCCATTAAGCGAGATTTGGATCCTTGTTCTCTGGTTTAGCATAAGCAAATAGTACCGTGTTAGTGGGTAATTCATGAATAATTTTATCCGCATTTAATGGGTTTATTCCAAAACAACCCCAGGTTCCACCCGCTCTGCCATAGGTTTTTATAAAGCTGGGTAATACATAGTCTGCTCGGTGAAGCTCAATATCACGTTTTGCAGCATTGTCATTGATTCCAGGTTCTAAACCAATCATGTGTCGAGATAAGCCATGTTCACCATAATAGGATTGACCAACTGTAAAGACGCCTAAGCTGCTTTTGTGACTATCTGGTGTGTTTGAGAAGCTATTAGCATAACGAAGTCCAGAGCCAGAGCCATGTGCCACGTAGTATTGACCGATTAAAGTACCTGTATGAAGGTCAACAATATCCAGTCGCTTGTTTGCAGATGACTGAGTAAAGTCAACGACAGCCATAGTGGATGTATTTAAATGGCCCTCTTTTTGTTGTTGAGCCCAGACATAGCCAGCAGCTGCTTTTTCTGCTGCGGGGTCAGAAACGCCTGCTTTTTCAAGCGCAGTTAAGATAGCGTTTTTTGAAGAAATTGAGTTAATAGCGGTTTGTGCTTTTGTATAAGTTACCTGGGGTGTCGTATGAATCATTGCTGCCATAATATGTCTCCTGAGGTTACAATCTAACAAGTAAGTAATTTACCTCATCTGTGTGCAATAATCAACCATTCGGAGTTGGATATTGTCCAATAATTGTTACATTATTGCAAAATTTACAAGCTATTTAATAGATTTCCTTGTGATCTGTCTTTCCTGGAATAAAAAATTCTATTTTAGATCAAGTGGTTATTCAATAATCTCATTTAGCGATGTTAAGTATTCTGAATTAATGAGCCGCAGGGTTAATGACCTAGTTTATTCAGAGAGAGTTGCGGATTTAACTAGCTATTATTTGGATTGTTTGCTAAAAAAGAGATAGGAATATGACACTGTCAGCTGTAGGTGATGACGATTCAATGGAGGATTCCTCACCAGGTTAGGGCTTGATGGTTCTGTCTAGTAGTGGTATAAAGCGTGTCTGATGCGTGGAGAGATGGCTGAGTGGTTGAAAGCGGCGGTCTTGAAAACCGTTGAGGGTATCCCCCTCCCAGGGTTCGAATCCCTGTCTCTCCGCCAGCGTTTATTATCCCACTCAAACACATGGAATTTATAAAATAAGTGGGGTTCTCTCAAGTGGTAATAAATGTTCTTTTAGTTGATGATCATGATCTCGTACGAACCGGTATCCGAAATTTTCTAAATGATGCTTCCGGTATTAAAGTAGTGGGTGAAGCTAGGACAGGTGAGGAAGCCGTTAAAGCTGCACGCCACACCAATCCGCATGTTGTGTTGATGGATGTTAAAATGCCAGGGATAGGTGGTTTTGAGGCAACGCGTAAATTACTGCGTTTAAATCCAGACCTTAAGATTTTAGTGGTGACCAGTTGTGAGAATGACATTTATCCTGCACGTCTTTTGCAGATTGGTGCTTCTGGTTATATCACCAAAGGTTCATCGATGGAGGAAATGTTGCAGGCTGTTCGAGCAGTGAATATTGGCCAGCGTTACATCAGTCCCGATATTGCGAACAAATTAGCGTTTAAACATGTTTCTGTTCAGGAAGATTCGCCTTTTGATTTGCTGTCTGAGCGTGAGCTCCAGGTCATGCTGATGATTACCAAAGGCTCAAAAGTGCAAGATATTGCGGATCATTTATGTTTAAGTCCAAAAACAGTCAACAGTTATCGATATCGGATTTTTGAAAAATTAGCAGTTAAAAATGATGTTGAATTGACGTTGTTAGCGTTGCGTTATGGTTTAATTGAGTCTGAATCTTCCTTAAAAGAAGAAAATTAGCGCCTGATCTTATTGTATGGCTTATGTAGATTTAAAAAAGCAAATACAAGAGGCGCCTGAATCACCAGGCGTCTACAAAATGTCTGACCAAAATAGCAAGATACTTTACGTCGGAAAAGCCCGTAACTTGCGTAAAAGATTGAGCAGCTATTTATCCTTAGGTCAAGATCAAAAAACACAAATGCTCCTTTCGCAAGTTGAGTTGCTTGAAGTAACGCTCTGCAGCAGTGAAAGTGCGGCTCTTTTGCTCGAATGGGAGTTAGTGAAAGAGCATATGCCGCGTTACAATATTCTGCTCAAAGATGACAAAAGTTACCCTTATTTGTATTTTTCAACACAGCACCCTTCGCCCCGAATGGATTTTTATCGAGGGGTAAAAAAAAATCAGGGCCGTTATTTTGGACCTTATCCTTCTTCAGGTTCTGTGCGTGAAAATATCACCTTGTTGCAAAAAATATTTAAAATTAGAACGTGTCAGGACAGTGTGTTTAGCCATCGAAGTAGGCCTTGTTTGCAATATCAGATTGCGCGATGCAGTGCGCCTTGTGTGGGTAAGATATCTGCGCAAGAGTATCAGGACCAGGTCATAGATGCTGTGTTATTTTTAGAAGGGAATGACGATGCGGTGATTAAGAAAATCACTCAAAAAATGCAAATAGCATCACAAGACAAAGCGTATGAAAAGGCTAAGATTTATCGAGATCAGGTGGCGCAATTGCGTGCACTACAGCGCTCTCCTGATGCTAAAGGCCTTGCTAGATCTTTGGATGCCATAGCGGTTTCCATTTTGGGAGCACGAGCTATTGTGTCAGTTATTGTTATTCGAGAGGGTCGCTTAATTGGAAGTCGGTTATATAAGCCTCAATTATCCGGTTTTGAGGTTGGGGTAGAGGATGTTTTGGAAGCTTTTTTATCTCAATACTATTTAAGTGATATACGTGAAACAGATATGCCTCCCTTTATTTTGCTGGCTTCAGAAATAACGAATAAAATTTGTTTGGAGCAGGCCTTTTCGTTGAAATGGAAGAAAAAAATAACAATCAAAGACCGTCGATTTTTAATTGAAAAAGAATGGGTGGAGTTGAGTCAGGCAAATGCCAAAGAGGGTTTAACTCAGTGGCTTCATGCGCAAGAGTCCGTTCGTGATCAACTGCAAAAAATAAAGATATTACTCAAGCTTTCAGAATTGCCAAAGCGAATTGAGTGTTTTGATGTCAGTCACACAGGAGGTGGAGAAACGGTTGCTTCTTGTGTCGTATTTGATGGGCTGCAAATGGATCGTAAGGCATATCGGCGTTTTAATATCTCAACACAGCATGTTGCCAGTGATGACTATGCAGCGATGAAGGAAGCACTTGCGCGTCGTTATAGGCAGGTATTAAAAGAACAGCGCGTATTACCCGATATCATCGTGGTGGATGGTGGAAAAGGTCAGTTAAAACAAGCTGCGCAGGTTATGCAAGACTTGGCGATAACGGGTGTTGAATTATTGGGTATCGCAAAAGGTCCGGATCGAACGCAAGGGCAAGAGCAATTTTTTCATTGGCAAGGTAGCGCTAAGCAATTGCCCATTCCATTTTCTAATTCGGCCAGAGAGCTCTTTCAAGCGATTCGTGATGAAGCACATCGTTTTGCAATTACCGGGCATCGAGCTAGGCGATCATCGATACGGATTCGATCAACGCTTGAAGATTTGCCAGGTATCGGAAAAAAGCGTCGGCAGTTGTTGCTGGAATATTTCGGTGGTTTGGTTGAGCTGAAGCAAGCTAGCGTTGAGCAAATTGCAGCAGTCAAAGGTATCGGATCTGCGTTGGCAGTGACTA
Source organism: Coxiellaceae bacterium (assembly GCA_044359385.1). Classification (GTDB taxonomy): domain Bacteria; phylum Pseudomonadota; class Gammaproteobacteria; order JAJRRL01; family JAJRRL01; genus JBIKMG01. The sequence continues at coordinate 2,767 of JBIKMG010000026.1, read as the reverse complement.
TTTTCGCGGCATTGCATGCCTAAAAATAGTAAACAGGGTCATCAAAAATAACCACTAAGAGGCCCTATAATTCTGTGAGTCCGTCTAGTAGAGTTAAAAAAGTTTTCTTTTTAAACCAAATCAGTTTTCAAAAAAAGAGGTTATCCATGTTTGAGTATCAGAGCGATGATCCTGAGTTGAGGGGCGCAGTTAAGCACTACAACCATGTTTTGAAGGTGTTAGAAGCAAAGTTGAATGGAGATCTATCGATAAAACTTAAAGTGATTGTTTTATCAAAAGGAGCACTTAGCGCTCTTATTTCTCTCTATGAAAAAAAAAATGATTGGGAGCGTCGGCTACAACAACAATTTTTAGAGCATTTCAGAAATTTGCGTGCTCAGGTATTTGTTTTAAGAGAGCGTCACGATCAGATAGATGAAGTTAGTCAAGTTAAACTGAACATTATACAACGATCTTGTGATGCGTCCATAAATGAAATAGATCGGTTAATTAATGTGCCAGAACCGAGACCGAGACCCGTAATTAATGTGCCAGAACCGAGACCGAGACCCGAAGCCGATTGGAGTTGGAGACCCAAAGCCGATTGGAGTTGGAGACCACGGCCTAATCCTCTTCCGCCTGCGGATTTCACTTGTAAAAAATGTGTACATGCATGCTGCCCTACATTTGTGTACAAAATTTGTTATCGGGATTAATACGTTATGAGTAAAAAAGATGAACACAACAACGCGCTTAGTAACCCTCTGCTAACTGCAGCTGGAAGTCTTGATACAGACGTTCTTGTTGCTCAGTCTGTGACGTCAGAGGAGGGCGGTGGTGGCGGTAAAAAATACACCCTCGTTTCTCTTTTTAGTCCCTCATCTGCTGCTAGTCAGCCGATTGGTCCATTCATTGAGTCGGTGAATAGCTATTCTGAATGTATTCGAAATAAAACTTCTGAATTTATCGATCTAGTTAAAAAGTTGGAAAGCGCCGGAGAATTAATATCTCGGAAACACTTAATTCATCTTAAGCTCAATGATCTAGAAATTTGGACCTTACTGATGTTGACATACACGCTGCATCAGGATGTCGAGGTATTAGCTTCCCAAGAAGTCCTAGGTTTTCTTATCTCAGTAGGCATTTTTGTAAAAAAATGCAAAGAAGCGTTGGGTATTGAGCGGGATCCGAAAGATTATATCCATCAGGTCACCGATGATTTGCTCGATAAACTAACTCCGATATTACCTGAACTCTTTACTAAAGAGGATTTTGCCGAATTCATGGGTCACACAAGGCCACGCAGTCAGAGTTTTTTGCGCTTATTAGAGTTAGAGAAAAGGGTAGCAATCTCTGTTTCCAAAAAAGTGTCAAGTTTGGCTAATATGGTGTTTTTACCCAGTTTAATGAAAAACCTAATCTACCTTTCAAATTATGTAGAAAAAAAGTATCTATCCCCTCACAAGTTACCGGCTACTTATGAAGGTATATTAAATTCTATAAAATTGCGACAAGAGCTTGAAGTTGACCTAGAGAAGGAGTCAATAGTTGAATATGATGCGACTATTCTGACCATGGGAGCGAGTATTCAGAAATTGATGGTTGAAATGCATCAGAAGCTATCTGACGCAATGGAATGTTTCTCAGATGAAGAACTTAGCGCTGCATTCGCTGGCGATAATCCGGATGAAGTGTACCTTCGCAATGCTATTCTTGCTCAATGTCGAGCGGATAGGATTTTCGCTGCTGCCGGAGAAAATTCGAGCTTAAGTGCTTTGTTGCGTCGAGCAGATCAAGAGTGTGAGACTGAAGAAGAAAGGCTTTTGTTAGAAGATCTTAACTTAGGCGAATGCGCTGGTGGCGGCGGCGGGAAATACAGAGCTCGAAACATTCTCTGACACCATTCCTGTGGCTTTCGAAAGAATCAGTCTTTCCTTAGCATCGGGTATCAAAAATCCTGCTTAAATGTGTTAATCTCTTCCAATGCATCAATAGGAGTCCTTACAATGCGTTGTACCCGAAAAAAGATTTGCACGTTACTGCTTTGTTCAACCGTATTTTTTTTTGGATGCGAAGGCGCAGCAAGTACGGTTAATCAGGTGATTGTTTTTGGCGATAGCTTAAGTGATCTGGGTTTTCAAGATGAATTAGGCCCAATCATTAGAAAGTCTCCTTTATGGACGAGCCCAGGTGGAGAAAGCTGGCCATTTTACTTGGTCCATGATTTAAAGCTTAAAACGATTACAGTGAATAATTCAACTCAGCCCAATCAGAAAAACACCTTTGTATCTGCGCTGGGTATGGGTGATGACTATGCTGCGGGTGGTGCTGTAACAGACGGAGTTGGTATTGGGACGGCTAACTACATTCCGCCTTCTATGAGTCAACAGGTCAATCATTACCTAGAAAAAAGTGTAGCAGAGGATAAATCGCTAACCTTAGCCATACTTTGGGGAGGTGCAAATGATATTTTTATGACGCTCTCAGCGACCGATCCAAGCTTGGCTGCTATCCGTGGAGCAAAGCAAGCAGCGGATAATATAAATGACTGTGCCAAGCGACTAATTCAACAGGGTGTTTCTCGAGTGATTGTTATGAACTTACCGGATTTGGGCCGTGTTCCATTTGCGCAAAAGCAGAAAGAAAAAAAACCAGACTTACCTAACTTGCTCACCGCGGCATCTAATGCATTTAATACACAGCTTCGACTGCAGCTGGCGAAGGGTGTTGAAATTTTTGATGTAAAAAATATGTTAGATACCCTTTTGGCTAATAAGTCGATAAGTAT
>JBIKMG010000025.1:0-25308 GCA_044359385.1 Coxiellaceae bacterium | reverse complement strand
ACTGTAATCATCATCATGGGCGAGCACTGCTTTTATACGATCGCGTACACGACTATCTCGCTCCTTCCGATGTCGATTAGTTAATTTTTCTCGTTCCCAGGGAGTAAGTGGTTTTTCCATAACAGCTTTTTACTATATTTTTCAATTTAATGCACCAAATTCCGCATCTTCATTGGCGAAGGGTATAGACCTCCGCCAGAGCATGACCATCATTAAGAGGACTATTCAACAAGGAAATTATTAGCCCTGGTATTCCCTGTGCAGCAGCTAACGCCAATAACGTATTCGTAAAGCGTCCACATGCTCCAATTTGCTCTTGAACTGTTGCATCTGGAGTCGCATCCGTCGCAAATCCGACCCGAAATTTACCAAATAATCCATAAATTTTAATATTTTTTCATGATCATTTCATGCACCCTGAACCAACTCATCAGATAACTTTTTAATCCGTTGAGTTACTGGTACTCTCAATATATGCAAGGGATTTTTAGGATCAGTAGCTGACAGGTAAGGCTCATCTAAGCTTGCTTGAGAAATTGGATCTGTACTTGTTTTTCCGGTGCTTTTAGACCATAACTGTATCTGCCGCAACAACAGTCTTGGTTGCCCCGAAAAATCGGAGAACTCCAACCGAAAATTTTTAATGATTTTGGAATGAGGTAGGTTGAAATGGGTCACTCCCCCTTGCTTAACATCTACTTGAACTAATTCTTTTTTATTTTGATTATCCAAAACAAGAGCCCGGATTTTTCTGGAAAAATTATCTGCATTTTCCCATCGAATTGATATTTCGGATAGCGGCATTGAACTTTTTAATTCCAAATCCACATAAGCTTTTTTCTGCCCCTCTATCCCGGCAACATAATGTTTATCTGGTTCTCCGCTAAATGCTTGTTTAAAACCAAATCCTGGGTAGGTTGGAGATGAACCTTTGATAATGACCGTAACAGGCCTAGGTTTTTCAGCTTTGTCTTCTAAGTAACCATTTGGACTCGCTGTTGTATTTTTGCTTTTTTCCTCTAAATAATCCCGTTGTTTCTGAGCATATTGGTAAAAAAACCAATCGTTGGTTAAGTTGGCTATGCGTTGTATTTGATTCACTTCATACTGTTGATACTCGGGGCCAACATACCACCCTGAATCTTGTGGGCGTACTGAAATATAGGCAGTCTTCCATTGCTGATCACCAAATGTGTGAATTACTCCGTTTCTCAGCGGCACGAATGAGAGGTAATTACTTTCATTAACAGCCTGAATTTTGACATTAAAGTGGCCTGATGCGATATCTTTGTAACGAATCACTAGTTGATGAACAGGCACATCAAAGTCATCTGAAAATACCCGGGTAGGCAAAAGCCCGACAAAATACACATTTTGTCTTGTTCCACCCTCAAGACCAATCTTTCGTACTTTATAGCCATTTTGAAACCCTCGCACTGGCTTACCATCAACCATTTGTTCTGGCTGCCAATCGGTACCAGATAAGTGCATAGCTCCTTCGAATGCTTTAGTATCACCTGCTTGAATAACGGTTTTCATTTTACTTGCTGGATTTCTTAATTCTATGCTTTCGATGAGTGGTGATCTATCTCCATTCAGCCAGTCAATTTGAAAAAGTAATTCTTTTTTTGGATTTAAGTCATAACGTAGCCAATAACCGGTGTCAAATAGATGCAATTTTTCTTTTAGGGTTAAAATACCTTGCTTTGATAGGGTGTCAATTTTTTGATTTTTCAGATATCGACTGGTTGCTGCTAATTCATTGATACTGATTAGATGGGCATTCAGGACGTGTGTGGCATTGGGAACTTCTTCAAAAAATTTCATGCCTTCTTTCGTTGTCATTGAAACACCTGATTGTTGTATATCAACATCAAAAGAATTAGCTACTTTTTGTATCAAAGAATTAATTTCGTCCGATTTTCCAATCTTATTTTCAAGTGCGTATTGCAATGCTTTGAGAACATAGGCTTGGCTAAATGCAGATGCCCAATAGGCTTCCGTCACAATATCATTGTAAACATTTTTGAAATTAAACAAATAACTAACAGCACCAAGTCTAGTTTTTTGATTGCTAGGATTTAAAAACCAAAACAGTGCATTTTTATGCTTTACATCATTCATATTGATGGTTGAATATGCTACTCCAGGAGTTTGTGAGCCTTGCCTTAATTGCTCTGCAATAACATATGGGGAATATCTTGGAATGCCATAAGAAATTTTTCCATCAAAGTTACCATTTGGTAAAAACTTAGTCTTACCTGTTGCTTGAAGCTGAGTAAGTACCCCGGTTTTATCCAGTTCGAAAATAAGAAGCATAGGATGGTTTTGTGGAAAAGCCTTTTTTGAACTTGATACAATTTTATAATTATTGCTATGGTTATTCTCGTTTAAATAAGACAAAGTAATTTTACTCCATTTTACAAATCTAGGATCATATTCCTCGAGTTTTTTTAAATATTGTGCATGTTTATCCGCATAGCTTTCCCCTATCCAATACCCCAAATCCGATGGTCTAACTGGAATAATCCACTGACGCCATTGATTGGCTCCGGTGAGATGCAAATCACCATCCCTCATATCTCGAAAGGTTTTTCCTGGAGCAATACTCCGTTGTTGAACAGTTATATTTGCTCTAGTCTCATCATAATAGTCAATCACCAGCTCAAACCAGTCGTTTCGTAAATTATTTGTCCATTTTCCAGGTAAGGCCAGATAAAAATAACTGTGAGGCGCTGCCAATTCATCGGGTTTGTTTTCTAATACGGCAGGCACTAATCGACGGGCTTGCCTGCCGGAAATTGTTTCTGGTTGCCCCCAGTGAATTCCAGCGATTCGTGACACACCTTGACTGTCCCCATCGACACCCACATGAAGAACGACCTCCTCCTTGGTCACTGGATCTCGTAATGTAATTTTACTAATGGTTAATGCATAATTATCAAAACCATAGGGGTTTGCGAATCGAAATAAAAGGTCCGACTTTTTAGGGTTCAAATCATAACGTAGCCAATAGCCAGTATCATAGCGTGGTAACCATCGGTACAGGGTGTCGCTTCCGGCTTTAAAGTAGGCTTCTAATTCAGGATCATGCGTCACATCGGCCAACTCTTTTAGAGCTAACAAGGCTCTCATATGGCCATTTAAAATATGCGTAGGGTTGTCGATAGGTATAGGAATTTCTTCAAACCAAATATCATTATTTTTTTTAAATAAGAACCCGCCTTGCGCCATAGGCGTCATTAGCGATTGGGCTGCTTTTTTGGCTAAATCAAGCAACTCAGGGTTTTTATTCTGTTTGTATGCGGCCAATAACGCTTGGATGCCCGTTGCTTGACCAAAAGCGCTCGCCCAAGGCGCTTTAATGCTAATATCGTTATAAGTACTATCAAAATGGTACTCCCATACCCATAGGCCATTGTTTCTTTCTTTTAGATTTTTAGTCAGCCAGTCAATACAGGCTTGAAATTTATTTTTATCGGTGAGCTTTAATAATCGCTTATCGTAAGCATCAATGCCCGCATAAGCCAAAGCATAGATTGCAATCCACCCAGGATGTCGCTGTTCGCCAATCCCTGCTATCTTTAAAATAGGTACTCCTTTATCATCGAAAAGATGCGCGGCTCTGTCCACATCGGTTTGTGCATTTTGTGTTAATGGAGCTGAACTTGTTGCGAAAAGAGTTGCTGGGTAGCTGCTTGTTAATGATATGCATGCAAATAAAAAATAACTAAAAAAACTAGATTTCAAATCGCTATTAAAAATTTTTATCATGTATTTTCTCGAAAAACCGGCCAGGTAACCCCGTTATTTATTGTTTGCGACTTAAGTAGTGACTGCATCACATCAAGGTAAACACTACTTTGTACTTGCCAAGTAAATTCATAACGCTTTTCTTCGAGGTTTTTTTTATAAGATTTATATAAACACGACGCACCTATAAATATCTTGTCAAATATCTCGTCAATGGCTGAGGCTATTTGATGGCTGGTGCGCATTGGCTTAACCAAGCCAAAACCTGTGTCATGAACGAATCGCCTTAACTCAGGTGAGTCATTTGCTAAAATAGGCAGACCTGCTTGTATGAATTCAAATAATTTATTCGGTGTACAATAATAACTATTCAAATCAACATGGGGATAAGGGATAATACCAACATCTGCAGACGCTGAATGTTGTAATAGCGCTGACTGTGGGACCGCAGGTGAAAAATAGATGCGCTTATTCAATAAGCCCAAACGGTTTGCTTTCTCTTTTAAGACAGTCTCAAAATCACCAAACCCCATCATCACTAGATCAACGTCAGAATGTTTAACCAACGTGATTGCCTTAATCAATTGCTCTAAATTTCTATGGGGAGAAAATCCACCCTGAAAGAGTAGTATTTTACGAGAGGCATCTAATTTTAATTTGTCTCTCAAAATATTATATGACGTATTGGGGTGATACTCAGCGGGAGGATCCATGGCATTGATCAAGGTGATTGGACGGGAAATGGAATATCTTGTTGCCATTTCTTGAGCAATTGAGTCATTCACCGCAAAAACTGTTGAGCATGTTTTAATGAATTCTTTTTCAGCACGGGCACAAACACGGCGCTGTATGAACGAGAATGAGCGTTGCTCTGGATAGAGTTCATGTGCATCATAAACGAGAGGTATCATCCATTTTTTTGCAAGTTTTACGCCTGCCGCTAATGCAGGCAAATCGTGTACTTGAATCATGTCAGGATTAAATCCACTTGCGGCAGTGAAAAAAGCGCTTGTAAAAGGAAGTGGATCTCCTATGGTGCGATTAAGATAGCGTACAAAAAGTAATATTTTATACGTCATCCAATTGAGGCGAGATAAAAGTTTAAAACCGACTGCCCAAAAAGATGTTAACGTATTTATTTTTTTACACAGTTGATTCCATAAATGATTTAAATTCTTTTGTTGGATCATATAATTTTTATAGATTTTGTTATCTGGGATGATATGTCTTAGACCTATTCGAATAAGATGAATGCCTTCAAGCAAATGCTCTTCACCATCATCACTGTTATGCGACAAACAAAGTAACGTCACTTGGTGGCCTAATTTAGTCAGGCTTCGCCCTTGAGCAATGACTCTCCTATCTAAATGTTGGTCATGACAAAGCATCAGAATATGCTGATTCATCGAATGAAAATCCTTTTGGTTTTTTTGAGCATCTTATGAAATTTATTGAGGATCCGAACCTCTATACGTTTGTTGAATGCGTAGACTTCTCTTAGCAATTGATAGTTCTGCGCCTGCAGTCCATCTCGCTCTTGGATGAGGTTTTGATTTAAGACCTGCAGACCATCTCGCTCAACTTCCACCAATTCTTCAATTTGCTGGAATAGCTGCAACCAACTGGGCGGCTCTGAGTAGGCATTGGTTAAATTGATATTGTTAAAATAGCATGGCGCTGTTATTTGAATATAAGTAGGGATTCGATCGAATTGAAGTCTGTGATACGAGAATGGCGCTTCTGTTGGCCGTAACAAATAAACAGGCTGATTATCTCCAAATTGAATCGACTTTATAGATACAGTAGTATTTATTCGAACCAATACTCCATAATAAGAGCATATCGTCTTTCTTGGAAGTGATAGCACATACTTGGTTTTTGAATCAGTAGTTAGCTCGCCGCTAAAAAGAGTACCGAATCCGTCTTCTACTGAAAGATGAATCTCTTGTTTGTTTTGTGTGGTCTCTATTTTCAATGAGTCACAAGCTGAATAGGCAGGAAATTGTAATATGAACCCCTCATCCGTTGCGCGAACAGCGCGTGCTACTGAGGGATAAGGGATGAGGGTGGTTTCGACCACCATCTCATCTAAAACGATCTCATTGGCCTTTGAGTGAATAACATTAGCTTCTATTAAATTGCGACCGTCCGTTTTACATACACTTTTATGTCGATATATCACTAAAAGTTCGCTATGACTTCTAAAGTCTGGCCTGGTTAATCTATTAGCGTAGATAACACTGCCTAATGCTGAAGCGGTTAAGGACGGTAATGGATTAATTGGATCTGAACTGGCTCCAGGTCCCTCACAGTGGGGGCAAACAGCTTCAGGCCATCCAGACCACTCATTCAATACTTTTCGCCGAAATGATGTTTCTAAAGCATGGTAAGGTGACCATGCTTCTCCGGTCAGTATTATTTTGTCTATCTCAAACGAATCAGGGCAACGTGATATTAACTCAGGCCAATCATACGATCGCATATGCCAATTAACATGGTATTGATGACCGCAATGATGACATTTAGTGGTTGCTTCGAGAAGCTCTTCTCTAAAGGGTACGGCCACTAAAACCCATTTTCTAGAAACCCGAAATAGCTGACTCCAAACTATTTCTTCGATAGGATGCGGAAGATGCTCAAGCATATCGGTTGTTAAAACAAGATCAAACTCCCCATCGTTAAATGGAAGGTTTGTTGCATCACTCAATATCGTTTTAAACGTACAGCGAGATAATGCTTCTTTACTAAAATCCAAGCCGACTATGGGGCATTTAGTTGCAGCGATGATAGACTCTGTTAATTTTCCATCACCACACCCGACATCTAAAGCGGTTATAATCTCTTGTGGAAAGGAATCAATAATGGCTTGCGCGAGATTCCTCTGTCCGGTTTGCAGGGTTTGATCCCAGACCTCTGTTGACTCATACAAGAGTTTATCCTGAGTGTTCATGCAATCTCCCACACAGCAGGTTGATTGACTGTGCCAATATCTACGCCTAGACCTTCAGGATGCAGTACTTTCAACGGATAAAAGCGATCATGTAAATCATAAGATTCTGGCTCAAATTTTGATGCAAGACAAAGGTCTTTGAACAATGCGACGGAAACGATATACTCACCAGGACCGAGGAATAGGGGTGCAAATGTAACCGTAATATGTCCTTGCCCTAATAGCCGATTAAATTGTACCCCATCACGATTGGATGAGACTTGCATCGCACAGGTGCCATCTGGGCGATATATGGCAATCACTGCCACAGGATTATGGACAGTCGTCGCTGCGTTATAATTAATACACGCTTTAGCGAAATCCCCACTGATTAAGGTATGCCGACGAGTGTTCTCTGCATCTAAAAAGCCAAATGCAGTGATTTTTACTGGTCCTTTGCCATAACGGTCATGTGACGATAAATCTTGTAATTCAATGATTGCTTGTGTTGATTCATCAATGGTGTCACTGACATGTTGTGTATCTAGCTCAATTCGGAGTGTTCTCCAGTGATTTTCTTCATTATTTTGGCCAATCATTGTTAAACGTGTGTACGCTTTTGTCTCCTCATCAAATCGCTCTAACGCTATTGTATCTGAGGCAGAGGCCTTGTAACGGATTTCTATCCAGCGCTTATCTTTCTTAGATAATTTCCAATTCACCTGAAAAGGAGCATGTATGAACCGACCACCAAAGTCAGCAAATGTTCTGCAGGGTTTGTTTTCAATTTCTACCACATTAGACCAATTTGTGATCCCTGCTTCGACAATACAACGAGAAGAGCTCTCTACATCATCAATTGAAACTTCACCTAAAAAATGCTCATCGTGGCCATATTGAATCTTCGAGATAGTCAATGGTTGAAGGGGTGCGCTATTGTTTTCCGTAATAAAACGAAACAATGAGATGTTATTTTTTACTGTTTCAGATGAATTAAGTTGATTGCTCCGCAAACGGATTCTAAGTTCTTCATCTTCACGGATACTCGATAAATAGGCTTTACTAACAGACAATACATCTCCATCCGCTTGGATGGTTCCTTTGTCAATCCAAATGCCTCTTTCACAGAGTAATTGGGTAGCACTCATGTCATGAGAAACAAATAATACAGTAGCCCCCTGCTTAGTTAGCTCTTTCATTCGCTGAATGGACTTACCAACGAAGTATGCATCACCAGCTCCAAGAATTTCGTCAATGATGAGTATGTCTGGTGTGATGGTTGTTGCTGTTGCAAAAGTCAAACGTGCATACATTCCTGCAGAAAATTCTCGAACAGGGCGAGTAATAAATTCATCAAGCTCTGTAAAATCTATAATTTCTTCAGTAAGCTTTTTAGCCGCTTTACCTTTTATCCCTTGATAAGAGAGTGCTGAGCGTATATTTTCAATGCCGGTAAAATCAGGATGAAATCCTGTTCCAAGCTCCATCAAGGCCTGTAGTTTGCCATTGACTTGTATTTTGCCTCGAGTAGGCTGTACTTGACCTGAAATCAGTCGAAGTAATGTGCTTTTGCCTGCACCGTTTCTACCAATTAAGGCGACCTTTTCACCTTGCTTTACCTCTAAAGAGATGTTACGCAAGGCCATAAATACACCATAGCGTTTGGATGGAACAGGGCAGCCTAGTGCATCCAAGGCCCGCCATCCAGGATGTTGAAATTGTTTAAACAACTTGTCTACTGTGGTTAATGAGAGCGCAATCTTAGACATAGTCAGCAAATATAGGTTTAAGACGAGAAATCAAACGATAACCGACCAAGCAACATACGATGCTAAATAGGCCAAAATATACTAATTCCATCAAAGGTAATGCTCCTGTTAAAAAACATTGGCGATACAAATGCATCAGCCATGCTAAGGGGTTCAGTTTAATAATGGCCTTCATGCCCAGAGGAACCATTTCATCAGTGTATCCAATCGGTGAGACAAGCATCAAAAATAAAATAATAATCGGTATGGCTTGCTGAATATCACGAAAAAAAATCGTTAGTGATGAACTTATCCAAACAAGTCCCAAGGTCATAATAATCTGAAATAGAAATATAAGGGGAATGGCAAGTTGGGTCCAATAGACATGACCATTGTATAAAACTGCAGCCCAGACCAATAAAAGGCCTAAGCCCATCGTAGCATGCCCGACGAGTACATCTCGGGCAACGACCATTTCAATAGGAAACAAGGTGTTGCGTAAAAGACTACGATTGGCAATAATGCTCGAAGTTCCAACACTAAAGGCTTCTGAAAAAGCTAAAAAGGGGACTAAGCCCGAAAAAATAATAAGCACATAATGTGCGGTGCCTAAATCAGGCACTCTTACACCTAAGATAAATATAAAAATTAAAGAATACATTGAAAGAAATATCAGAGGGTAAAGGACTAACCAAGCCGCACCAAAAACACTTGAGGTAAAGCGGCTGTTCAAATTCTGCATGGTTGTTGCAACAAGAAGATGTTTATGTTTGTTTAAGTTATATAACAAATCAAGCATATTGTGTCTCAACTATCTTGCTCATAATTCGCCGGCTACAACGCCCATCACCATAGGGTAAATAATCATTTCGGCCTTTTTTGGCTTGTAGAAATGCCGAATATATTTTCTTTTGATCAGTGCCCACAATTTGATTCCAGCCTAAAGTGACTGTTTCAACCCATTCTGTTTCTTCTCGCATTGTGATGCAAGGAACGCCATAAAAAAAGGCTTCTTTTTGCACGCCACCTGAGTCGGTGAGTATCACTTGGGCAGACTGCTCTAGGGATACCATATCAAGATAAGAAACGGGTGCTATCACACGAATATTTTGTAAATGGTCACTCAAACCATAATGATTAATACTAGCAAGTGTTCGTGGATGCAGAGGAAATACAACGGGTAGATCGTTTGCTATTTTGGCTAATGCCATAAGAATATTAGAAAGTTTATTTTTATCATCGGTATTTTCAGCACGATGACAGGTAGCAAGCACAAACTCTCCCCGTTTTAAATTTAGTGTCGAAAGCAGTGAACATTGTTGCGTAGCTTGATGGCCAAAAAATAGAGCGGCATCGTACATCACATCGCCAACATTATATATGCCTTCACGCATGCCTTCTTGCTGAAGATTTTTTACTGCTACATCAGTAGGACAAAAAAGATAGGTAGATAGCTTATCCGTGAGCATTCGATTGATTTCTTCAGGCATATGCATATTAAACGATCGTAAACCAGACTCTACATGCGCTATTGGAATATGGAGTTTTGCTGCGGCTAATGCGGCGGCAAGCGTTGAATTGGTATCCCCATAAACAACTACTGTGTTTGGCTTTTCGAGCAACAGGACCTTTTCTATTGCCTCAAGCATCCTGCCGGTCATTGCTCCATGCCCTCCACCTGAGATGGCTAAATTATATTTAGGTTCAGGCATCCTAAGCTCATCAAAAAATACGGCAGACATGTTTTCATCATGATGTTGCCCTGTGTGCACAAGAATTTCCTGTACTTCGCTAGCATAGTCTTCTTTAATGCATCGCGATATAGCGGATGCTTTAATAAATTGTGGGCGAGCACCAACGATCGTTACTATCTTCATCCTGTAATCCTATTCAAGACATTTACAATTGTATTTTGTGTCTGCTTTTCAAGATAAGGATGCATAGGCAAACTCATAACCAGCGCAGTTACGGTGTTGGCGTTATCTAATGACCCCGATACACGACTTATTTTTTCATATGCAGGTTGTTGGTGTAATGGCACGGGATAATGGATTGCCGTTGGTATGTTTTCTCTTTTAAGTTGATCACAAAGCGCATCACGATTTTTTACAAAGAGGGTAAATTGACCCCAAACACAAGTACGGTCTGGCAGAGTGGCTGGTAGTGTTATCCCTTTTAAAGGGCGAAGTAACTCTTGGTAATATTGGCCTGCCTCAATGCGTCGCTCGATCTCCCAATCAAATTGAGTGAGTTTGGCCAGCACAATGGCACACTGGAGTGTGTCCATTCGGCCACCAACGCCAATTCGAGTATGATGGTAATGCCTCTCTTGCCCATGAACACGAATTTCTTTCATGGTTTTTGCTAAATCAGAATCATTAGTCAATATAGCACCACCATCACCATAGCAGCCCAAAGACTTGCTTGGAAAAAAGCTAGTACATCCGATTGTTGACAAATTGCAGGATTTTCTTCCCTTGTACGTTGCACCAAAGCTTTGAGCCGCATCTTCAATAACCGGAATATTTCCGTGTTTTGCAGCGATAGTATTGATTTCATCCATATCAGCCACTTGCCCATAAAGGGAAACAGGCATGATGGCTTTTGTTTTAGAGGTGATTGCTTGTTCAATTAATGTTGCGTTGATATTGCAGGTATCCTGATTGATATCAACAAAAACAGGTGTCGCGCCTAACAAGGCAATGACTTCTGCCGTAGCCGCAAAGGTAAAAGGGGTTGTAATAACCTCATCACCTGCCTTGATACCCAGCGCCATTAATGAAATCAAAAGAGCTTCTGTTCCAGAAGCAACAGTAATACAGTGCTTTGCACCGGTGTAGGTTTGCAGTTGATTTTCAAGCTCTTGCACTTCGGGGCCCATAATGTACTGCCCATGATCAAGCACTGTTTGAATTCGGCGATTAATGATTTCTTTGAGCGACGCATATTGTGCTTTTAAATCGATAAATTCTATTTTTTCGCTCATAATGCTGCACACCCTTCTTTGTTAATTAGGTACGTGGCGCCACAGTGACACTGTACGGTTCCTATATCGATAAGACGATTCGCACAGCGACACATCCAGCCAGAATGTTTTGCTGGAACGCCGAGCACTAGTTCAAAAGGCTTAACATCACGATTAACGACAGCCCCTGCACCTATAAAAGCATATTCCCCAATAGTGACTCCACACACAATTGTGCAGTTTGCCCCGAGGGTTGCTCCGCGACGAACTATTGTTTGTCGATATTCATTTTTACGAGTAATTGCAGCGCGTGGATTGTAAACATTCGTGAATACCATACTGGGGCCGCAAAAGACATCATCTTCCAAGCGCACAGCATCATAGATGGATACATTATTTTGAATTTTTACGTTATTTCCAATGACAATGTCATTAGAAACAAAAACATTTTGTCCTAATGAGCAAGCGTTTCCGATTTGTGCTCCAGCACACACATGTGTCCAGTGCCAAACACGAGTATTATCGCCAATTTTAGCACCAGGATCTATAATTGCTGAAGGGTGAATATTGATTGTCATATTAATAATCCAAGGGTAATGCAATCCGCTTGCCATCTTTAGCCGACAGATAAGCGGCGATTAACACTTCGAGTGATTTAAGCCCCTCTCGACCATCCGTATGTGAAGTCGCGCTGCCCCGTAGAACATCTATGACATTTTCATAATAGCGTTTATGACCGAAGCCGTAGATACTTCCGGTAGTGTAATTAGCTTCTTGAATCGTTTCATCTGCTTTATTTGACGTTTCAAATTCCCATTGCTGAATTTCATTGACAGCAACACCACCAATACGAACAGTTCCTTTCTCACCGAGGATAGTGATGCTTCCTTCTAAGTTTTTGGGGTATGTCAACATCGTCACATTAACAGAGCCAAGTGTGCCTGAGCGCCACTTAACGCTCATAACCCCTGTATCTTCGACTTCAATTCGACGGGCCAGCGTACCGGTATAAGCCTGAACACTCTCAATTGGACCAATTAACCAATCCAATAGATCGATATAATGGCTTGCTTGATTCATAAAAGCACCGCCATCAAATTCCCAAGTCCCTCGCCAACGCGCACTATCATAATATTCTTGAGATCTTGTCCAAAACACATTGACATTAACCATATAAATTTTACCAAAACGATGCTCATCAATGGCATTTTTGAGAAGTTGCAAGGGTGGGTTACGTCGATTTTGTTTTACAACAAACAAATGCACATTGGCCTCGTCGCAGGCTTTTACCATGCGAACACCATCATGCCATCGTGTGGCCATGGGCTTTTCTGTAAGAACATGTCGGCGAGATGCTGCTGCTTTAATAGCTTGGATTGAATGTAGGCCGCTTGGTGTTGTAAGAACGACAATATCGGCATTTGTGTCATCCAGCAGTGAGGAGAGCGTGCTATACGCTTTTGCTTGCGTCTGTATTACGGCTTTATCAAGAGCCTCGGGATCAATATCACAGACACTGACAATTTCTGCATTGTCGCCATAGGATTGAATCGCATCAAAATGATTTTTAGCAATTCGACCACATCCTACAATAGCGAAGCGTATTTTACGATCAAGGATAGGCGGTAAAGAGTGTCGCATAGTTTAAGCCCTTACAATGGAGTCCGTTACTTCAGAATACCGACCACGGCAATCAATGATTAATTTCGCATGTTGCCTTAACCAGAGATAATCAAACTTATCGTGATCTGTGGCTAAAACAACGCAATCATAAGTGATTAAATTATCTGGGCTTAGTGCAATACTTGATAAGTCAAAATGATGCTCACGCATTTGGGGAAAAGAGGCCACATGGGGATCGCTATAGGAAACATGTGCGCCTAAATCTTGAAGCTTCTCCATAATTACAACGGAGGGTGATTCACGCATGTCATCGACATTTTTTTTGTAGGCAATCCCTAAAATCAGTATTCGGCTCCCTGATACGGCTTTTTGTCTTGCATTCAGTGCTGAAATGACTTTTGAGACAACATAATCAGGCATCGATGCATTAATTTCACCCGCTAACTCAATGAACCGGGTATGTAGGCCATATTCACGTGCTTTCCAGGTTAAATAGAAAGGATCGATTGGGATGCAATGCCCACCAAGGCCTGGCCCAGGTTGATAGGCTACAAAACCAAATGGCTTTGTAGCTGCCGCACGTATTGCCTCGTGTATATCGAGGCCCATTTTGTCAGCCACAATTTTCATCTCATTAACGAGACCAATATTCACTGCGCGATGAATGTTTTCTAATATTTTTGTAAGCTCAGCCAGACGGGTCGAGCTTACGGGAACCACTTGATCCACTATTTTACTGTAAAAACTAACACCTACTTGAAGACAAACCGGCGTAAATCCACCGCATACTTTGGGGATGGTGCGTGTAGTAAAATCAGGATTCCCTGGATCTTCGCGCTCTGGGGAGAAGACAAGAAAAATGTCTTCTCCAATTTTTAGACCTCGAGACTCAACTCTCGGAGCCAATTCTTCATCCGTTGTTCCTGGGTATGTTGTGCTCTCAAGACAGAGCATTTGCTGAGGCCGAAGATAAGGAAGTAGAGCATCCACTGTGTCTGTGATAAAATGCAAATCTGGTTCGCGATACTTGTTAAGTGGCGTTGGGACACAGAGAATAAGAATATCTGCTTCTAACGCTTGCGAGAAATCACACGTCGCTTGAAATGTTCCCGACCTCTCGAGCTCCCTTGTTCCCGACGAATACATTAGAATACGGTCATCAGAGATGTGTTCAATATAACTTTGTCCTTTAGACAAGGCAGTTACTTTATCTTGACTTATATCAAATCCTATAACATTGAAACCTGCCTCACAGCAGCGAAGAAGCAATGGTAACCCCACGTACCCTAGCCCAACAATGCCTACCGTAGCATTTTTTCTTTCAATTCGTTGAATCAAATCGTTTTTTTTTGAGGCTAACATCTAAATATAAATCCTTATATTCCATTAGGACTTACACATAGAGAGTCGCACGAAACTTTTTCCTTTCTTCAACGTAGTTTCGTATGACGCTTGTGTATAAATCCTTTTCCTTTCATGAGAATGAGCTGAATGTACTTTAGAATTATCTAAGTCGCAAGTACTATGCAAGGCCCTGGCCTACGCATGAAAAATTTTGTTGACTAGCCCTGCTAAATGTTTAAACGACATCGCATTTTTCCTCATCAGGCTCTTAATTGACTGATTCAGCTTTTGTTTTGCTTTTTGTAAAACATTCAAAACCCATTTTCGTAGGATATCAACATTTTCAGCAGCATTATCATTTCGAATACAAGCACCATCTTCATTAAATGTAACATCTAATCGCCAGTGTAGCTGATTCTCAATACCCCAATGCAAACGTGCCGCTTGATTTAAGCGTCGAGCATCAGCAGGCAAAGAAGAAATATATAAACGCTCCTCTTGCAATAGCTTATCCCCTTTGATAACAGTGGTTTTCACCATACCAATACTTTTTAAACCCGGCCATTCATGTTCTTTTTTCAACCAGTTAATATCCTCAAAGGAATAAGCAATTCTTTGCTCAATCCGGCCATGCCCTTTATCATTTTCTTCAGAAATAAGGCTATTTTCTATCTCGTGAATACAGTGTCTAAGCAAATTGTTCATTTTTTAATGCGGGAGCTCTGACTGGTTGCCTTCTAATCAGCTTCGTGTTTTGTTACACGTCTCTCGGTTTCCGCAAACCGCTAAATTTGAATCTGCTTGCCAAGCTCCTACACACCTTCAAAACAATTCGTGTTAATGGTGCGCCTCCCTCCACAGCTGATCTCATGTAGGCCCTTGCAAGAAAGTATTGCCTAACGCTTTAGAAGCAGCTAGGGTAATGAGCCTATGAACAAACAATCCTTACTTGATCATTTTTCTGGGAAAAAAGTTTTTATAACGGGCCATACTGGATTTAAAGGATCCTGGCTTGCTTATTTGTTGCACTATTCGGGCGCTAAAATAAAAGGATTTTCTCTACAGCCATTAACAGAAGTCAATCACTTTTCGGGACTTCAACTCGAAAAAAAACTGGAACATGTTGTTGGTGATATTACAAATTTCTCCCATCTGAGAGATGCCTTGGTAAGCTTTGAGCCTGACTATGTCTTTCACCTAGCTGCCCAAGCACTGGTCAACCTATCCTATATCAACCCTATAGAAACATTTAACACCAACATCATGGGCTCTGCTAACGTACTCGAGGCAACAAGACAGTGTAATAGCGTTAGATCACTTGTTTATATCACATCCGATAAATGTTATGAGAATGTTGAGTGGTTATGGGGCTATCGTGAAAATGACCAGCTGGGTGGCCGAGACCCTTACAGCGCATCCAAAGCATCCGCGGAGCTTATTTTTTCTTCTTATCTTCGTTCTTTTCTGAGCGAAAAATCGAGCTTAGGCGCCGCCTCTACAAGGGCGGGAAATGTTATCGGTGGTGGTGACTGGTCTGCAGATCGCATCATTCCCGACTGCATACGAGCATTTAAAAATGGGGAAGTCGTCACTTTACGTAACCCATACTCAACCAGACCTTGGCAGCATGTATTAGAACCCCTTTCTGGTTATTTACAGCTTGCGGTTAAGTTATTTGAGCACCCCAAAAAATACTCTGGTTCGTGGAATTTCGGCCCAGCCATATCAAATCCCTTGACGGTCGAAGATGTCACACGCAGTATGATCGAACATTTTGGGCAGGGCAAACTTGAAATAACCAAAACCAACCATCCACATCACGAAGCAAACCTCTTGCAATTAAATTGCGAAAAAGCAAACCAAATGCTCAACTGGCTGCCTCGTTGGTCAGCAACAAAAGCAATTGAACAAACAGCGTCTTGGTATAAACGATTTTATGAAGGAGAATCGGCTGAGCTTATTACTCAATCACAAATAGCTGAGTATTTTCTGGAATGAAGTGGCTTATCAAACCTTCGAGAGACGCTTTTTTTACGAAAATCTACGCTGAAAATTACTCTGGGCATGCTTATCTATTTTTATTCATCGCGCGAATTTTTCACCTCTAAATCAATCCTGATCTATAGCAATCATGCCCTTTCTGCTGCTAAATGATGAATAGACAGCGTGACTTTGGAAAAGTGGTTCATTAAACTTAACAAAATCAACGCTCTGTCTTCTCCCCGATCACACTGATAAATGGCTTCGTATCCTGAAAAGGGGCCATCGACGATGCGAATCCTATCACCTACCTTAAATGGATTCAAGGGCTTTGGCGCTAAGGCTTGCTTCTCATGGGATCGCAAGTAATCAATCAAAGCAGGTGGCGCAATCGCTGGAGCAGCCCCTACTCGCACTAAGCCAGCCGCACCACGCGTGGAGCGAATCGATGCATAATTATCCACACCATCTGTTAACTGAATAAAAATATATCTCGGAAATAAGGGTTGTATCACTTCTGTATACTGACCACACTTCCTCACCCCGACTCGATGCCTAGGGAGGTAAACCTCAAAACCCTGATTATTGAGATGGTGCTCAGCCTCTTCCTCTTTTTTTACCTTGGTATAAACTAAGTGCCAATGGCTATTCATTTTCAGCTACCCACGGAGCAAAAAAAAAACGATTCGAACACGGTAGGTCTCTTTTTTCTTCGCGGCGCATTCTCGATATCCCTATCTATTTCTCTGTCAATCCAACTCAAAAAGCAAAAAAGAGAATACCATTTTATACCCTATAAAACCAGACTTAACTTTTTTGTGCTTGTGTCTTAAGCGAATTCAGGGAACACTTCTCGGATAGAGCCGCGTTATTTTGTTCCATTGATGTATATTGAATCGAGCTTATTTGAAATTTCTGCCGCATATTTCTCTTTTGCAAGAATAAAAAGAGTACAACCAGAGCGCGTCTTTTGCTTCAGAAGTACACTCAGTCCATTTTTTTCAAAACCATAAGACCAAAATCTAGGATAACTGTGCCCATCTTCATGCAACATGAAAACAGCTCCTTTGCGAACAGATTGCGCTATTTTTTCAAAAATTCTTTCTTGTGGCTCAATCAGCTCCAGCGTTGCACTCATCGTAATCGCAAAATCATAATCATTTGTGCAATGGAATTTAAAAAAATCGCAAAAAGAGGAGTGAACAATCTTTATTTCTTTCATTTTAAAACGGTAGGTTTCATTAAAATGATCCACCGCCGATTTCATAATATCAAACCCAAACAACTTGCGATAACCCTGCCCCCAAAGCGCCCTTAAATATCGCCCTTGATTACAGCAAAGATCCAATATACTGTCTTCAGGCGTGGTCACCCGTCGTATTGCCGCTAAAAGCAACTGTGAATTTTCATTATCGACAGACTCATACGCAGCTGTATTAAACGATGAGTCAGGATGATCTGCCCATAAGCTGTGCTTTGAGCTTCCGTGTCTGCGCAAGGAAAGATAACCCAATGCCGGAAAAAACGTATTTTTAAATTTTCTGACCCTTAGCGTCATTACCAAACCAGATAACTGTCTTAATATTCTCTTCCATTTCTTAGCCATTTTTTACTCCGCAAACGTGTGAAGTTGCGAATTGTATCTTGTTTTTGATCCCGATAACACCCAACTAAACATACGCCTCTCAGTTCGAGCTTGTGTGTAACCCCCCGAATGAATGAGACTTTTTTTTTGACAAGGATGGCTAGGAGCGAAGCCCATGCACCCCCTTTAATTTTTATGCACTAAACACCCTCTATGCTATTCGTACTCGTTAAGCTACGTTAAGATAATACGATTCAATCAGAAACCAAAAGGACTACTCCGTGACAGATCTAAATACGCTCACAGCCATCACCCCCCTAGATGGCCGATATTCCGCTAAAGTTCATGAAATGACCCCTATTTTCAGCGAATACGGCTTAATTCGAGCAAGAGTTCAGGTTGAGATTGCTTGGTGCGAGGCTCTTTTTTCTTCCTCTAAAATCGTAGGGGACAAAAATCTACCTCTCCAAGCCCTGAAGGATATTTATACCCACTTCTCACTAAAAGACGCCCAAGCAATTAAGCACATTGAATCTACGACCCAACACGATGTGAAAGCGGTTGAATACTGGATTGCAGAACAATTCAAAAAAAATAAAACGCTTGCTGATCACTGCGCCTGGATACACTTTGGCTGTACGTCTGAAGATATCAATAATCTCGCTTACGGCATCATGACACTTCGTGGGCGCGATGCTATTTTACCTGCCATCGATTATTTAATGAGGCAATTTCATGATCTAGCAACTGAACATGCTTCCGTTGCCATGCTTGCTAGAACGCATGGACAACCCGCAACGCCGACAACACTCGGTAAAGAGTGCCAAAATATTGCCATGCGCTTGCGTCGAGCACGCGCTGATTTTGCCCATATTCCCCTATACGGCAAATGCAACGGTGCGGTAGGCAATTTTAATGCCCACATCGTCGCACTTCCTGACGTCGACTGGCTAGCGCTATCTGAAAAAATGGTAACCGGCCTTGGTCTGCACTGGAATGCGCACACGACTCAAATTGAACCGCACGATGCATTAGCGAGTTTGTTACAGGCACTCTCTCGAATAAACACGATTGTTATTGATGCTTCTCGTGACTTCTGGCAATACATTAGTCTGGGTTACTTCGGCCAAAAAACAGTCAAGGGTGAAGTTGGCTCATCCACTATGCCACACAAAGTTAACCCAATTGATTTTGAAAATGCAGAAGGAAATCTGGGTATTGCCAATGCATTAGCCCATCATCTCGCAACCAAACTTCCCATTTCTCGCTTGCAACGCGATCTCTCTGACTCCACAGCACTGCGTCATTTAGGGACTATTTTTGCACACTCACTCCTGGCTTTTAAGACTTGCAGCAAAGGCCTAGATAAATGTGTTGCTGATACTAAGGCTATCTCAGCTGACTTAGCTAATCACTGGGAAGTTTTAGCCGAAGCCGTTCAAACTGTCATGCGCGCGCACGGAATTGCTGATGCGTACGATCAACTCAAAACGTTCACGCGTGGACAACCTATCGACAAAGCGCTGCTGCACCACTTTATCGAAAAATTAACGATTCCTGAGGTAGACAAAGCACGCCTGAAAGCACTAACGCCGACGACTTACCTGGGTCTTGCATGCAAACTGGCTACCCAGATACAGCCTCTCGGCGAATAAGAGCACCTCTCACTTATTCATCTTATCTATCTGGAGCATGCATGATGCCTTTTTTTCCATCCAGGAAAAATAAAGCGGTTATCAAACCAATCAACAATGCCAAACCAACGGGTAGGAAAGCAACAATGTAGGAGTGGCTTGAAAAATTTAAGGGGCTCTGACTCTGTTCGATATTCATTAAATGGAGTGCGTAACCCGCAGTCAGTTTAAACATAGCTCCGGCTAAAATAGCCATTAAGTTATTAACACCCGTGGCCGTTGCAAATGAAATAGCCGGAACACAATTTTTCAAGGCGCCAAAAGACAAGGCTTGGCTAATACAACCGATCCCTAATAACAGCAAAGCCATGTTCAACCACCAACTCGGTTGTCCATGCAAAAAAAGGACTATCCCGAATCCTACTAAACCCAGAAAAAAGCTCACGGAAATGGGCCCTGAAATATTTTTTATATGCGCCGTGATATAGCCAAAAATAGGTGAACCAACACCGACAGCTAACCAAAACCAAACCAGGTAAGAACCCGCATCTGCTGTTGAAATATGCTGTACTTTAGTCAGATAAGGGACTCCCCACAGCGACGCAAACCCCCCTACTGCCGCCCAACCGCAAAAGCTAATAATAAACGCACACCAGGCTTGCGGATTTTTCAATACTTGTTTAAGTATTGGTAATTCAGGCGTATTTGGTTTTTTGTCTGGTAGATACTCACTGTTATCTCGAATAATCAGCCAAAAGATAATGGCCATCACCAAACAGATAGCTGCAGCAAAAAACATAATACTGCGCCAATCATAAGAAGTCACCAGATGGGCCATAGGCTCTTGTGCGACGATAGACCCCGCAGTTCCTGCAAATTGAACAATTCCCGCGATCATTGCAAAATAACGATGCGATAACCATTGTGCCGCTAAATTAAGCGTTCCTAAGAAAGAAAAGGCAGAGCCTGCACCTACCAAAAACTGACCCAGGGCGGCTACCCAAGCTTCAGTTGCTCCAGCAAAAATAAACACTCCCAGGCTAGAAACTAAAACAGCAATGCTCAACACGCGTCTAATTCCGTATTTGGCAAAAATCATGCCCGCTGGAATCTGAAAAATTAAGTAAGAAACAAAAAACGCAGAGAGCACGGTACTAAGAGAAGCTGCATTAAGCGACCAAGCTTGCATCAATTGATTAATAATAACAGACGGCGAAACCTGAATAAAATAATCATACACATAAAAAAATCCTGTTAGCACGCAAACTAACATGATCAACCAAGAGTGCCTACGTAAGTAATCTATGTATTTCAACGTTTATTCCTTTTACCTGTCTTAACTGCTGTGAGGCTGCCTCTCTAGGAAGCCAATCAACATTATCAATACACCAAACAACACGCATTTTAGCAACCCTATCGCGAAATAATTTACTGGATATGTGCCAAAATTCCGTCCAACTCCTCAAGACTATAGTAGGATATGATGAGCTTTCCTTTTTGTGCGTTCATCTGATGAATTTTCACACTAGCACCTAACTTATCTCCCAGATTTCGTTCCAAGTTGATAACATGAATATCTCTAGTTACAGCGGAAGAAGCAGGCGTATCTTCTTTGTGCAAGTAGTTTTGTATGAATTGCTCTGTTTGGCGAACACTGAGATTTTTTGCAATCACGATTAAAGCCACGGATAGCTGTTGATTATCCTCTAAAGACAGCAACGCCCGTGCGTGCCCCATATCTAATTTACCTTCTTCCAGTAACTGACGAACCTCTGGCTGTAGTTTTAGTAGCCGAAGAATATTCGTGACAGCAGCGCGTGATCGACCGACTGCTTTAGCCACTTCCAAATGTGTCAGGTCAAACTCTTCCATTAGCCGATTGAGTGCAGTGGCTTCCTCTATCGCATTCAGATCTTGGCGTTGAATATTCTCAATCAGCGCAATCGCTAACACAGCTTGATCCGATAAATCCCGAATAATAATCGGAACCTCAGTCAACCCTGCGATTTTTGCGGCACGAAAACGGCGTTCCCCTGCAATAATTTCATAACCCGCACCTTGTTTACGAACAACAATAGGCTGAATAATGCCCTGAGATTCAATGGAGTTAGCCAGTTCCTCCAGTGCAGCTGAATCCATTTGTCGGCGTGGTTGGTAAGCCCCGGGATTGAGCAGTGAAATATCGACTTCTTGATAGCGCTCACTATTTTGGATCGCTGGGATCGGTGGCGTGGAGCTAAACCCGCTAAGCAGTTCATTGACTCCCATTTCACCCAGGCCTTTTCCCAAGCCCTTTTTCTTTCCTATCCTCATCTCATTACACTCCTTCTCTCTGCCATTGCCTGCTTTTCACGAATTTTTCATGTCCTCTTGTCTCAAACCTAAATCCGTCCTCAGAACCTAACTCGCTGAACCCGGCTGATTATGCGGGAACTGATTGGCAACGAATAATCTCACTGGCTAACGCCAAATAAGCGAGCGATCCCTGCGACTGAGGATCATAACCTAGGATTGGGCAACCATGTGATGGGGCCTCTGCCAAACGAACATTCCGCGGAATCACCGTTTGATAAACTGTTTCGCCAAAATGGCTCTGCAACTGATTCGACACGTCTAAGGTAAGACGGTTACGTCCATCGTACATCGTACGTAGCAACCCTTCTAATTTTAGTTTTGGATTAGCGCTTTGACGCACTTGCTCAATTGTACCCAATAAGCTCGTGAGCCCTTCCAAGGCGTAATATTCACATTGAATCGGAACAAGAACACTATCCGCTGCAACTAATGCGTTGAGCGTCAACATGTTTAAAGAAGGCGGGCAGTCGATTAAGATATACGCGTAGTGCTTTTTGATATCTTGCAAAACAACGTCTAAGCGCTTTTCTCGCTGCTCCATTGCGAGTAAGCGGACTTCCGCAACCGTCAAGTCACCATTTCCAGGTAAAATATCGTAACACCACTTGGTCGTGTACAGCGCTCTTCGAATGGGTTCGTCACCTAGAATAACGTCCTTAATGGTCGCAAACAGTCGTTTGGTATCTAAACCGCTGCCCACCGTTGCGTTGCCTTGAGGATCTAGATCAATAAGTAGCACGTGTTGCTTGCTTGCACCCAAAGAGGCTGCTAGGTTGATTGCTGTTGTTGTTTTCCCCACACCACCTTTTTGGTTGGCAACCGCAATTACTCTTGTCACGATGAATTCCTTATTGTGCTTTGCAGCCATGGTAGCAAAAACACCCCTATTGCTAAAGCACTGTGTGACTTTTATTCGTTGGGCGTTGCTTCAACAATGACCACGCAACGTTGTCCATCTAAATAGGGCACCGTTAGTTTTTCTATTCTATACGGGAGATGGATGTCTTTGATTTCTTTTGCTGGATCTTGACCCTTCATCAACAACCATTGACCGTCATCCGCGATAAGATGAGCGGTCATCGCCATTAACCGCTCTGCTTGCGTGACTGCGCGGGCAATCAGCGTATCTGCGAGGATAGGCAACCTTAGCTTCTCAGCACGTTGCGCAATAAGCGTCACATGGTCTAGACCTAACTCACGACAAACAGTGCGTAGAAATTGAATTTTTTTTAGCCGGGCATCGACTAGAACATACTCTCTGGATGGGTCTGTAATCGCCAGTGGTATACCTGGGAGCCCTGCACCGGTGCCAATATCGCCAATCAAGCTGCCTTTTAGGAAAGGCAATACAGCCAAGCTATCTAGCAAATGATACGGTATCATTTTTTCAAGCGTTTGATGTCCCGTTAAGTTCATCCGCTTGTTCCATTTAAGCATGAGCTCCAAGTAGGCAATGAGTTTTTTTTGAGCAGACGAAGCCAGCGTTATTCCGAGCGTGCTTAATCCATTTTGCAAGATTTCTAATGTCATTCATTAAACACATTTTTTTTTTGCGCTAACATGCGGTTTATCAATTTGTCACGCAAGATAAACTGGTGATAAAGTGCGGCTAACAGGTGCAAAACGATAAGAGAAAGCAGTGCCCAAGCTGTCCAGTAGTGAAAGTCGCCCCATAGATGAGAGAGTGGTTGACTCTTTTTCACTGGTAAGGCGAGATTCATGCCCAAAAAATAGACAGAATGGCCACCCCACGAGCTCATGAGCCAACCAAAAATAGCCATCGAAAAGACGGCGATATACATTAAATAATGCACGATCCATGCAGCAGCTGCTTGAATTGACGACTCCCCTGAAACACGAGGGCGAGGATTGACGAAGCGCCAGATCAGTCGAACTAACATGATAAAAAACAAGATAATCGCCAGAAATTTATGGTAACCGATCAATTGCCCTGCTGTGCTTTGGGACCCTGTTCTGACGAAATATCCCAAAATCAAGATCCCGATGGCGAGTATAGCGACAATCCAGTGCAGCCATTTAGCCAGCGAACCAAATTTTTTCTCTGTGTTTCTGAGCATGCTGCTCTCCTACTGGGATAATTTTGATAGCCTGAATCAAAGCATCCGGAAAGTCGTAACTCTCACTTTTTCAAGCCCCTTGGCGAATTTTCTGAGTGTGTCAGGACAACTTAAACTTGTCAATTTTGGAACGATGGTGCCCATTAATAATGGGCGCCGTATTACCGTAGATAGCCAAGGATAGGGCATGCGACTCACATTGGAGTAGCTAACCTGACCGATCGTAAGGGCGCAGTAGATAGGAATTAAAAACAGGCCATTATAATAATTAAAAAATACCAGCAACTTTGAAGAACGCTAGCTACTGTCAAGCCGGTAACAGCTGAAGTAACAGCTACTGCAGTCCCGACCACAGCAGCGGTTGCTCCAGCTGCTGCCCCACCTGCAATCAGGCCATCCTTTGCTGCAGATGCTCCCATACTGCTTAGAGAATCAACCGTTAGGGTAAAGTCTGATAGATGACGTGAATACAATCTTTTATCAGCGGCTTGCAATGATTTTAGATAAAACCGAAGAATGCCGTTTTTTTGCGTTATTTTTTCCAGTGTTACCCCAGAGAATGCGATATCTTTTGAGGAAAGAACCGCATTAGGCGCAATGGGGACAAAAGAAAGTTGATTGATTCTTTTAAAAGCTTCTGCAATCGCCTTGCCTGTTGCATAGTGGGCAATACGATAAGGTCGTTGTGTGAAAACAGCACTTTGAACTAGATCAGAAAGCTTGGTCTTTAATACAAAGTGCCCTTCCGTTGTTTGCTCTAATTCACCCGATTTTGCAGAAAGCACAATCAGAAATTGCATTCCATGTACATACGCTTGTTTGATCTCTTTAACACTGACTTTCTTCCCAT
Organism: Coxiellaceae bacterium; assembly: GCA_044359385.1. Taxonomy (GTDB): domain Bacteria; phylum Pseudomonadota; class Gammaproteobacteria; order JAJRRL01; family JAJRRL01; genus JBIKMG01. The sequence goes on along the minus strand of JBIKMG010000025.1, from coordinate 464 downwards.
CTACTGTTTGTATATCCTTAGCCAGACAAGTCTGCGAACCCATCAGTAGCAAAAGAAATGCTGCTATTGCGGTGATTATTTTTTTCATGATTGAGTCCTTTTTTCATTATAGCGCTAAGAACGTAAGCAACAAGAATAGAATGCCCTCAAAAAAGCTACCGATGGTCAGGGTACCAGCTGAGGCTGCTATAAAACCACCCGTAACACCCCCGACCACAGCAGCGGTTGTTCCAGCTGCTGCCCCAACTCCAATCCCGATACCCTGTTCCATAGATCCTTCGAGGCTTACAGAATCGACCGTTAGGGTAAAGTCTGATAGATGACGTGAATACAATCCTTTATCAGCGGCTTGCAATGATTTTAGATAAAACCGAAGAATGCCGTTTTTTTGCGTTATTTTTTCCAGTGTTACCCCAGAGAATGCGATATCTTTTGAGGAAAGAACCGCATTAGGCGCAATGGGG
>JBIKMG010000024.1:0-26395 GCA_044359385.1 Coxiellaceae bacterium | reverse complement strand
TATAACTTCGACAACAGTTGAGACACTGTGCTACGGTGGCCCACAAAATGTGACTCAGATGACCTATCTCGAAACCTGTCAAGGCAATACGACCTGCCCAGAGCCAAGTTATATGAAATTTTTTCCTGCTTTTTCAAGCTTTATTTTAGTCTCTACCTTGATTTATTACCTTATCTCTGAAGGCGTTGCTGCCCCCATAGAACGAGACCAACGAACAAATTGGATAAACACTGGCTTCACAGCATTCGTTTGTCTACTTACCTCACAGATTCCTGCATTTTTTATTCATCAAACCATAGCCGGTATATCCACTGCAGCTCAACTGGGAGATGCACCGATTGCAGGTGTATCAGGAGAGATGGATAACACGCTCTTCACCTGGTTTATGCTCACAACTCTGATGAGCTATAACACCTGTAATCCATTCCCAAGTTGTTTTAAACAAACTGCTTCTAATCGAAGAACCTCTACAATTGTTGTTGACGAAGATTGGAGCCAAGAAGAAGAAGAAGAAGAAGAAAGGAACAACTCTGGGAAACGGAAGAAGTCATCATCCATTTATGTTGAAAGAACAGATCGACCTTCTCGTTATAGAGACAGTACCTCGAGCAGGATATAGCCTGAGACCCGATCTTCGCTTCTGATAGATTCTCTGCCCTTTAGAAAAAAATAGCGTAACCACAACCGCGCAAAGGGCAGCTCTCTTTACCACCAACATCTAGGGAACTCCTTCATGAATAGACGAGGGAGCGAAGGATTTTTTCTATTCCATTTTTTCTCGATAACTCATCGAGGCCTACTCATCGAACCTTCACCTTTCTGGCTGAATTGGCAAGTTAGAACAGATAAACCGAAACCTTTTAAAACTTGAAACGTTGGGTTTTAGGTTTTTTTCAGCTTCTTTTTAGCGACCCAAATCCATGGAACAATCACCATCAGCCCTAAACCAAGCCAAATAAGTATCTCGTAACGTAGCGGGCTTGTAATTCCAACATCCGATGGTGGGAAAAACCCAATGAATAACGTAAAGACTGAACCAATCAAGCCAAACACAGCGACAATAGACAAGCCTGTCATTCCCCCTGGTATGCGAAACCCGATCTTTCGATCCACCTTCTTTTTACGCAATACAATCGCGGTCACAAACATCATAATATACATCAGCATATAAATTTGTGAAGCCAATGCTGTAAATAACCAATAAACTGCATTCACGGAGGGTAGCATCAAATACAATAAACTGATGATCGTCACGATCACCGCTTGTGCGAGCAAAAGCTTGGTTGGGGAACCCTGTTTATTTAGTTTTTCAAAGTGGCCCAAGCTACCGATTTCTTTCATCGCATACGCTAATCCACGTGTCGGAGCGATTGCCCAGTTGTTGACACTGCCGATCAAGCCCAAGACTAACATCACCGCCACAGCTGGCAAAATATAAGAAAGATGATAAGCCGAGAAAAAAGCATCAAACGCTTGCATAATGCCGGCTACTAAACTGATCTCTCCGCTTGGCAACACCACGGCAATAGCCAATGAGCCACTCACCAAGGTAAATAAAATAATGACTGTTGCCAATAACATAGCCCTGGGGTAACTCCGCTGAGGATCCCGCGTTTCGTAACTATGTACTGTTGCGATCTCCATACCACAAAAAGACAACATAATCCCCGTTAATGCAACCCAAATACCCACGTGCGACCAATCATGCGGAATCCAATTATGTGATGTGATCTGAATATCACTCACATGTCCCGTTAAAACCCAATAAAGCGCTAACCCGATGATTAAGGCCATCGGGAGTAGCAACCCAAAAACAGAACAAATATTAGCGACCCAAGCGGACGCACGCATACCTGTCATATTAATGAGCGTAACACTCCAAAAAGAAATCAAGATAACAGCAATCAGAAAATAAGGGTTAGTCGCTAAGGTTTTCGAAAACAAATAACCAATCGTAGCCGCCAGCGTCGATAAAATAGCCGGATACCATATGACATTTTCAATCCACTGAAACCAAATTGCTAAATACCCTGCCTTTAGGCCCATTGCATCCGTCACCCAAGCAAAAATACCTCCATCACGTGGACTGGTCGATGCCAATTCAGCCGCAACCAGCGCAGTAGGTAGCAAGAAAAAGAGAGCACCCAATAGAAAGAAAAAAATCAAATGGGTACCAAACAACGCTGTAGCTGGCAAATTACGGATACTATCGACAGATCCCGCAGTAATCATCGCTAAACTGAATATTCCTAGGGCCTTTTCTTTTCTTGCCATGACTAATCCTCACTATTTTTAACGTGGCTATTCTAACAAAAGCAAATCCAGAGTGACAGAACGTTATGACATCAAGCACAACCTCGATACCTTTAAAAGCAATGCTTTTTACTCAATCGAAATGGGCGAACCGATTGCTTTTCATCGCTATGCGGTGGCTCTAGCGACTGCCAACGCTTGAAGAGTCTGAGCGACATCATGTACTCGCAAAATACAAGCACCTTTTTGCATCGCAATGACTGCTGCAGCCAAGCTCCCTGGTAGACGATCCGAGACGGTACATCCACCCACCAGATCAGCAATCATTGATTTACGTGACCAACCAACCAAGACAGGATAACCTAACAAAACCAACTCACCGAGTCCTGCTAGCAAATCCGTATTTTCTTTTAAGTTTTTACCGTAGTTTCCTTGACCAAAGCCTGGATCTAAAATCACCTGTTCGGGTTTGAGTCCTTGCTCTGTTAAGCTGCGAAATTGTGCTAACCACTCGCGTTTAACACGCATCACAATTGGCTCATCTAAACTGCTTCTATTTTTAAGCAAATAACTGTGCATCAAAATAACGGGAACGCCGGTCTCAACTACAACAGCAAGGGCTCCTGGTAATTGCAACGAACGTTGATCATTAATCAGATCTACCCCGCGATTAATGGCCTCACGCATGACCAACGGTTCTGACGTATCTACACTCATTTTCACATCAAAGCGTTTTTTAATGGCTTCAATAATGGGCAATACCCGCTCGCATTGTAAGGTGGCTTTTTCATCAGAAGATACTTGTATTTTAATCGATGGATTTGTTGCTTCCGCACCAATATCTAAAATATCAACGCCCTCATCAATCATTTTTTCAGCTTGCGTGAGTATCTCCTTAATATCTGTTGAACCATTGTGCATTGAATCAGCCGAGCAATTAAGGATACCCATAATCAAAATACCCTTTTTCTGATGACTAGATAATATTTTTTGATCTTCGCCAAAAACCTGCATTTTTCTGTTCACTCGAAACTTCTGTCATAAATTCCACGCAATGTCGCAAGCGGATCGGCTGCTTCTGTAATGGGCCGACCGATCACCAAATGATCGGAACCCGCAAGCAACGCAGCCTGCGGCGTCATGACTCGCTGTTGATCTTGCACTTCCTCGGTTAAGCGTATTCCTGGCGTCACGGTTAAGAAATCAGAAGAAACGCGTGATTTTATTGCAGCGACCTCCTGAGCCGAACAAACCACTCCATCTATTCCACAATCATATGCTAATTGAGCCCATCGTATAACGAATTGATTCAAACCTTTTTCCAAACCCATTTCAATCATGTTTTCATCACTTAAACTAGTCAATACCGTTACACCCATACAAAGCGGCCGTTTTCTACATTGCTGGATCCATCGACCAACGGCTTCCAAAACAGGCCGCCCAGACAGGCAATGAATATTACACATCCATACACCTAAATCAGCGGCGGCTTTCACTGCCCCTAACACTGTATTTGGAATATCGTGATATTTTAAATCTAAAAAAACATCAAATCCTCGATTAACCAACTCGCTTACTATTCCTGGTCCTGATTGCGTAAATAAAATATTGCCTATTTTTAAGCGACAATCACCCGGTGTGACCTGATCCACAAACGATAAGGCGGACTTCGAGTCTGGATAATCTAAAGCAACAATAATTTTATTCTTTTTCATTTCTAACTCATATTGAAAATTCAGTTAATTTCTCAGTACAACGGTGGATGCAGGATTGATCTATCAATGGCACAACCTGCGCCCAGGTATTACAAGCATGACATCGCCAGTCCATTTTGTCATAGCGATGACCACAGTGTTTACACGAAAATGCCTTTCTTTTAACTAAGTTTCGTTCCAATACCTCTTGCCACAACCGCAAACCCGTACTCATAGCAGGAGAACTACCCGATGACCACAGAACTGCCAAATGCAATAATTGCAACGAGGTGGATGAGCGCAACTCTTCTTGAACATTTATTAATGCTTGCTCAGGCCCTGCTTTTTTATGGATGTGTTTTACGATTACCATTGCAACAGACACAAATGATCGATAATAGGTATTTTTTTCAAGATGACAGACAAACTCATCCTCTCTACCTATTGCTTCATAACAAGCATACATCGGCTCAACAATTAACGCCAAAAAATCAGGATGGTTATCCCATACCGGATAATAATGCTGAATAGCTTTGACGTACTCTTTACGCTGCTGATAAAATCTAGCCATACCGATATTTCCACGAACACAATTGGGCTCTATTAAGCAAGCATGTTGGTAATGCATTAGGGCTGTATACCTATCACTATTCAACAAAGCCAAATCTGCTAACTCACAATTATATTGCGCAATCAGATAATCGGATTTTTCACCTTCGTAACGCAATCGCTTAGCAATGATAATCGCTTTACTCCACTCTTTTGTTTGCTCATATATTTCTAACAATATTCGCAATGACTCTCGTATCAATAAGCGCTTATTTACCAGCTGATCCAGTATTCCTTCTGCTCGATCCAGAAAGCCAGCCGACAAGTAATCCCGCGCTAACTCAACCGATACTCGTGCATACAATCCTGAATGCAACTGATCTTTTTCTAAAATAGATTGATGCATTTCAACCGCTCGAGAATAGTCACCTTGCTCACGATAAAGAGCAGCCAACGCAAAGCGTAGATCAATGCTTGCCGGATTCATCCGATAAATTTCTTCAACGATTAAACAAGAACGATGGTTACTCTGCTCACCCAAAAAAGCATGATTTAAATTATAACGGGAAGCCATGGGGTGCGCTTTTTTTTTCGGGGCTTTACGACCTACCCACCAACCAAAGGCAGCGGCAACCGGCATCCCTAAAGCTATCGTTTCAATCAGCATATGACACCTTATTCCAGTTTCTGGTGACATAAAAACGCCCATTTTTAGGGAATCTGAGGTAAAAAAAGCGACTCAAAGTGCTCCTGTGTTTTTATACACTGTGCGCTTTTTTAAAATTCTTTACCTCACGCATTCTCAAAATGGAAGGCTCCCTAACCCGGTCACCTGATTCCGCCGAAAATCACTCGCTTTATAGAGCGTAGGCCCCCTACTTAGCGATCAGACTTGCCTTTGTTCTTATCGCCGCCTTGCATTTGCTCTTTCAGCAAATCACCCAATGTTGCTTTGGATGAAACATGGCCAGCGGTATTATAACGTCCGCCTTCTGGTGCTTCTTGCAATGCTTTGTGCGATAAGTAGATTTGACGACTTTTTGCATCCACATTGGCAATCTTAACTTCTAATGAATCACCTACTTTAAGCTCTTTCATTAAGCTGTCCGTATGATCAAAACTGTAGTCAGAAATACGCATGATCCCCGTCAACTCTTCGTTAATACGCAATGTAGCCACTTTTTCTTCAACCGACTCAACTGTTGTTTGCAGCGTTTCTGAACGATCATAACCCGCTAAAAATCCTTCCATCGGATCTGCTTGCAATTGCTTAACGCCCAAAGAAATACGTTCACGATCTGAATCGATAGCCAGAATAACAGCTTCGACCTCAGTTCCTTTTTTGAAAGAGCGCACGGCTTTATCACCATCCTCGACCCAAGACAAGTCTGTCAAGTGAACCAATCCGTCAATACCACCGACTAAACCTACAAAAACACCGAAATCTGTAATTGAACGCACCTCGCCCTTCACTGTATCACCGACTTTGTAATTGCGAGAGAAATGATCCCATGGGTTTTCTTGGCACTGCTTTATGCCCAACGAAATACGTCGTCGTTCTTCATCAATTTCAAGCACCATGACATCGACTTCTTGATCGACCTTAACCACTTTACTCGGATGAATATTTTTGTTTGTCCAATCCATTTCAGACATATGAACCAACCCTTCAACACCTTCTTCAAGCTGAACGAAGCAACCGTAGTCAGTGATGTTCGTGATTCGACCATGCAACCGTGAGTTAGCCGGATAACGACGCGCAATATTAATCCAAGGATCTTCGCCTAATTGTTTCAAGCCCAAGGATACACGATTTTTATCTCGATCAAATTTCAAAATCTTAACGCGCATTTCGTCGCCCACATTAACCATTTCACTGGGATGCTTAACACGCTTCCAAGCCATATCCGTAATATGCAAAAGACCATCAATTCCACCTAGATCTACAAACGCACCGTAATCGGTAATGTTTTTAACGACTCCAATCACTTCTTGGCCTTCTTGCAACTCATCCAGCCGTGTTTGACGCTCAACACATGTTTCATCTTCTAATACCGCACGACGAGAAACAACAACGTTGTTTCGACGAACATCCATTTTAATCACTCGAAATTCTAATTCTTTACCCATCAGGTAACCGGGATCACGAACGGGTTTTACATCGACTAAGGAGCCAGGCAGGAAAGCATGCAAGGCGCCTAGTTCTACCGTGAAACCACCTTTGACTCTTTCCGTAATTGTACCCATCACAGAATCCCCACTTTCGTGGAACTTTTCTAGCTCACTCCACGCACGTACGCGTTTTGCTTTTTCATGCGACAGTTTAGACTCACCAAAACCATTGTCCGCTGCCTCAAGAACAACCTCAACTTGATCACCAATCTGTAAGTCAAGCTTGCCAAATTCTTGGCGGGGAATAAATCCTTCTGATTTCAAGCCTGCATTAACAATAATGTAATCCGATGATAGATCCACAACAATAGCGCTCAACAAAGAGCCTGGTTTCATCACACCTGGTTGAAAGGTATTTTCGAATAATTCAGCGAAATTTTCTGTCGACATATTTTCCTCTGTCGCAAGTCACTCTTTTTTCGATTTTAGAACTCACCCTTTCGGTTAGCCTAAATAGCGCCCATTTTTGGTCAATCTGGGTAGGAACTTACTGTGTTTGACCCAATCAATTGCTGACATGGGTATGGTTTAAAACGAGCTATGGAGATGAAGCTCACGCCTTTCGATTTCATGCCAAACCTCCTGGAAAACCTCTTGAACGCTCAACTGACTCGTATCAATCTCTAGCGCATCAGAGGCTGCCACAGCAGGAGCAATTTTTCGAGTGCGATCTCGTAAATCACGCTGCTCAATCTCTTCTAGAACGCTGGCGAGGGTAACAGATACCCCCCGCTTCTGCAACTGTTTTTGACGTCTTTCTGCACGTACTATCGGGGTGGCCGTTAAAAATATTTTGAGCACTGCGCCTGGAAAAACAACAGTTCCCATATCTCGCCCATCTGTCACTAAACCGGGGGGTTTAGCAAAGTCACGCTGATAATCCAAAACAATCGCGCGCAACTCAGGTATCGAGGCTACTTTTGAGGCCATCTGAGAACAAGCCTCTGTCCGAATAGCATCGCCTAGATCGCGACCTGCCACCTTGGCCCAGGGCAATGAAACCCCATCCCGAAGGGTTGATCCGACTGTAATGCTTGCCTGCTTAATCTTTTCAACGATATCCGCTTGCGCTGGCTCAGGATCCGAAGCTTGAAGAACAACCCAAGCCATCGCCCGATAAATACTACCACTATCCAACCAATGCCAACCCAGTTTTTCAGCTAGCCAGGCACTCACAGTACCCTTACCTGTACCGCTTGGTCCATCAATCGTAATCACCGGTGTTATTTTATCACTCATTCTGTGATTTCCTCTATTTTTAAACCCAGCTCTCTAGCGAAGCTTTTAAAGCCTGGGAAGGACGTTTGCACCTGATCCACCTCTTTAATCGTGGTCTCCCCTTCAGCTGCTGCCGCTGCCACCGTAAACGCCATCGCAATTCGATGATCGTCATAGGCGTGAAGCTTAGCTCCTCTTAGTTTGCCCCCATTTAAAATTATTCCATCTTGTGTTTCAACCAAATTAACCCCCATCGCTTTTAGCCCGATTGCCATGGCCTGTAGTCGATCACATTCTTTCACTCTAAGCTCAGCCGCACCTGAAAGCGTTGTCTCCCCTTTTGCACATGCTGCTGCAACCAATAATACCGGCAACTCATCAATTGCCTGAGGCACATCTTTTGGTTCTATCTCAATACCGCTTAACTTTGCAGATCGTACGCGTAAATCTGCAACCAGCTCTCCACCCTGACTGATTCGCTTATTATGCAGGCTAATATTCGCACCCATCCGCTGCAATAACTCGATCACCCCAGTACGGGTCTTATTCACTCCCACATTTTTTAACCAAATATCTGAACCTGGAATAATCGATCCCGCCACCAAAAAAAAGGCAGCTGAAGAAATATCTCCGACTACTTCAAGGGGTTTTGCACGAAAGGACGAGCAAGCCTGCAGGCGCACAATACTTCCCTTCACCGTCAACGGAAGCCCGAAGTATTGCATCATGCGCTCTGTGTGATCACGCGACACACCTGGATCTGCAATTTCCACGTAGTCAGCGCAGCCCAAACCGGCTAGTAAAATAGCTGATTTAATTTGTGCAGAGGCAATAGGCATTCTGTAATTCAAAGAGGACAAGAGTGAGTTTCTACCCCTAATCTGAACAGGTGCCCTATCTAGATTCGTTAAGTGAATCTCTGCACCCATTTGATTCAGTGGATCAGCAATTCGACGCATCGGACGCGATCGAAGCGACTCATCTCCTGTCAACTCACTGGAAAAAGACTGCCAAGCGAGCACACCCATCAATAAGCGAATGCCTGTACCCGAGTTACCCAAATCCAATTTATTTTCAGAAGCCCTCAACCCGCGAAGTCCAACTCCTTTCACCTGAACAAAAGAAGCACCTAACTCATGATCAATCGACACTCCCAATTGCCTCATCGCATTCAACGTTGCCAAATTGTCCTCACCGGCTAAAAACCCTCGAATATCTGTCACCCCCTCTGCGAGTGACGATAAAATAATCGCCCGATGAGACAAAGATTTATCTCCCGGCACGACGCATTCACCGGATAAGGAGCCTGCTGGTTGACAGCGATAGCTTTGTTTACGCATAGTGGGTCCTCCTAAAAAATAATGGGGTAGAATACCGCAGCGAACGACTCAACAACAGCGTTTATGCCTCTCAACCGTTATGCGCTTAACCTACGAAGGATTATTGCATGCTAACTGCTCTTTTCAGATTGAAACACTTCAAAACGACGCCTCGGCAAGAAATAATTGCAGGATTAACCAGCTTTTTTAGCATGGCTTATATAGCTATCTTGTAAAGGCCGATCTCTTTTGCACGCAACTAGGCTGCTAACGCATAAAACGGTTCGGAAATGGTTTGATTGGCGGACGACTTGTGTTGCTGTTTCTTCAGCATATGATGCAATTCGATACCAACTAACGTAGCTTTTGCTAAATGCATAGCCTTGAAACAAAGCATCGGCTTAACAATTTTTTAATGAATCGATCCTCCTGATCGACGATGTTATTTAAATATTTAATCTGTCGAATCCGGATTTTTTCATTTTTTGGAAGCGTTTTATTGATCGTATCTAAAGCCGATTTATTAGAACCGCTTTTATCAATGGTAATCTTTTCTGGTCTTTCAGCAGAGCCCATAGCCTTGTTGAAAAAGACTTTAGCCGCTTTTTTAGAAACCATAAACTCAATCGTTTTTCCTGCTTTATCTACTGCGCGATAAAGGTAGCACAATTTCCCTTTTATTTTGATATAAGTCTCATCCATGCGGCAACTCAAACCCACACGCCTTTTATGGCAGCGAGAAAAGCTGGATTCTAGTTTTTCGGAATAGAAAACAACCCAGCGATTCATTGTTGAATGATCAACGTAGATTCTCCGCTCCAGCATCATTTCTTCAATATTTCTGTAGCTGAGGGAATACGCAAGGTACTAACACACAGACATGAGTATAATGTTCTTTTTAAACTGCCGCCATTTGAAGCTGATCATATTCCATCCGATCCTGGGGTTAACTTTCGCTTAGTTTAACAGTTCGCCTTACTTCTAGCGAAAGAACCTTTGCTAAACCAACACCTGTTTGACAGCATTGAAGAAGTGCAAGAACTTGCGAATCAATGGTTATGGACATACAATAACGAGCGACCCAACATGGCTATTCGTGGTATACCTCCAAAACACATGGTGGAACTAGTGAGCTAAACCTCTATTTTTAACTTCGGTTATAAATGGGGGATCACCTACTAAGTAACTTAATACATTCTCAACTGAGGCGACAGCATGTCAAAACAGGACGAAATAAAAATTCAGTCTCGTGAAAGAAAAATCAGAGATTTGGTACAAATTAAAGCGCTCTACCAGTTGCTTCAACAATTACAAAATCAAGATGGCACCAAAGTTCCTTTTGCTCAGCTTAAAAAAATAGGTGTCCTTTGTCACACCATTTCATGGTGTGAAGATGACGCTCATGCCATTCGCAACAAACACGGCTACCGCAATCGATCCCAAAAGGGCGCGAACAAGAGAAACGATCCAAACCATTCTGCTTGCCTAGATTTCGAGTCACTGGCGCAGTTAAGAAACCTAGACGCAGAACATCAGGCTTTTGCCGTGTGGCCTCAAAGCACCAAAAATATTGATTACGCTAATGTATTGAACCAACTGCTCTACATTTGGCAACAAGAGGCGGCTGTACTTTCGGAGGCCGAGCGCAGACAACTGCCGGCCCCCAGCGCCGCTGGTAGCAAGCATAGTTTCGCATTAGCCTCATTTGCGGCCTACATGCATGACTTCACCTGCCTGGAACGGATTCACGAACTGGTCCAGAAACTAAGTAAAGCACGCTATCGACAGTTAGACCTTAACGACAAGGTTAATCGATATGAAATGGCTTATTTGTTCTTGATGCTCGGCGAAGCTTCTAAAGAAGTGTCTGATTTGCTGCGACCAGAACACAACTCCAAGAATGCAGAACTCAATCCCTTGCGATTTTTATTTGGAAAACTATCGGATTATCGGGATAAAATTAAAATTTCACCTCGCGTTGTCTATGGAGACCCCGCCCATCTAACGTTAATGTATCGTTGCTTGTCTGAAGCTGCCCCTCATTTACTCAGTCTACTGGCAGAACTGCAAAAAATATTACAGCAATCCTTAGACGCTAAAACCATAACACCCAAGTTACTGTCAGGAGAAGCTATTGCTGCTATAGAGAAAGCAAACAGAAAAATGCTGGATGAAATTTCTCTAACACTCAGCATGGGAATTCGTGCATTTGAGAAAATAGTTTGCTTAGAGGGACTAATAGAGAAGCAAAAAGAAGATTTAAAGTCTCTAAATCGTAGACAAGAAGAATTAGAGGTCCAATTATCTGAAGCAAGAAAGGAAGAATCTGCTAATAGCAGCTCCGAAAATTCTACCCAGCAGCTAGAAATTTCTAAGAAGGTCAAAGCTCTACTTGGCTTAAGAGATTCTTTGCGGAAAAAACCTGACCCTAAAAAAGAAGCAACTTATCAAAAGTTGCGTGATCAATATTTTAACTCCTTAAAAAACAAGGCTGATATCCCTGATCCGATCACTGATGCTTTCATGGAAGAAACTTTAGACCGCTATCGTAATACTACGCTAACTGGTCTTAACCCAACCAACACACTGATGCAACAGTTAGCCAAGGTTAAATGCAGCATCCAAAAAAGAGAATCTGCGCTCAAAAGTAATGAAGCGGACCAGAAGAGGGTAATCAAATACGATGGCATTAAGCCTCAACCCCGAAAAGAAAAGCCTCATTCCAGATTGGAGAAACACGAAGCACTGATTATTTCCGCCATCAAAGAACTGACGTTAATTCAATCTATACTCCTAAGAATCGAGGTCGCGGTTAAACAGGATGACAACGAATCACGCAGTCAATTGTTGCTGGCTGAAAAAATGTCCTTTGGCTTTCTTGGACAAACTTACAAAGAACTGATGAAACATCAAGAAATTCTGTTGAAAAACGGGCTGCTATTAAACCAATCTGTTTTTGCAACAGATATCTTTAGAACGATTAAAATTCGGCACAAGCAAATATGCCACGACATGTTTAGCGCCGACAATTCGGCTATCATAAAGGCTATAAAACAAAATTTAGTGCCATGGATCATGGAACTCCAACATATGGCTGTTTTATTTAAAAATAAAGGCAAGGGTGACGAAACCCGTACTCAAGATTTACCTGAGAGCCATCGCATTACCTTTGATCCAGAAACATTACCCTATGATGACAAACAGTTATACTTTATCTACATTGAGATTAGAGCACTAAATCGGTTAATGCGATCAGAAGAAGCCCTCGATAAGTATGATTCTCTGACCATCCCTGAATCTATTCACCCCCAGCTCACCGCTGAACTACATTGGGAGGCCTCTTTTTCTTACCGAAACTTAGACAAATTTAATGAATGCAACCAAAAGCTTTTAAAGGCTGAAACAGCAGCAAAAAATCTGGGTGATAGAAAAACAAGACATAAAATGCTACTACAATATCGCAAAGATAGAGCGATTGCATATACGCAGCTAAATCAAAATGACGTAGCGATAAAATGCTTGAAATCCATTATAAATTTTAAATCTTCATCCGACAAAGAAAAAACGCTTGCTCGAATTGAGTTAGCAGCACTACAATTTTGTAAAGAGTCGATGAACTATACCTATTTACATGAAATTGAATCTATTTTTCAACAGAAATTTAGCTTGTTAAAAACAGATGCGGTTTACGCCTTGCAGCTAGTCACTTATTTATTAAATTTATACACAACTTGTTGCGATTACATTGCAGTTGGACATACCATTAGACTTCTTAGTAGGCTAAACAAACAACTGTACGAACTAATCCCCACACAGGGACAACAGGTCCAATATCATCAATTAATACAAGAAGCCGTTATTGCTGGGCATGAAATTTATCTTGCCGTCTTGCAAGCGAAAAACAATGCTGAATTAGAGCCTATTCTAGCAAAGTTGGTTCAAACACGTAAAGCCAGACAAAGCTTCCCCTACCTACAAGCAATGGCTGAAGATTCTGCAGCGATCCTAGAGGCAGCCATTTTACTTAAAAGAACCGGTTACGAATCCATAGTATCCGTACCAGAGTGCACAGGCATCGAAGATGAATTAACTTCAGCCAAAAAAAAATTAAAAGCTTTTTGTTCAATGATATTAAATTCCATAACACCTGATTATCACAATACCGCTCGTCACAAAATGCCTCTAAAATATGCTTCCTATTTTAATGAGTACCACCTTAACACGGCCTTTATCTCTAAAAATTATGCGAGAGCGGCTTATATTGCTTACCGTTCAGGCCAACTTGATCAAGCACAAAAGCTTATGCGTCAATCCATTTTAAGCAAAGGACTCACTCACTATTTGCATCACAAATTCAAGCAACAGTGGGATAGCACTTGCCAAGCGTATGCATATGAGTGCCGTAATTCCAGAAAGCCCGATGAGCTAATAAGAATCGAAATGGCATGTGTCGCGACACTAAACTCTAAAACTTGGGGAGATTTTTTTAAAACTGACTTCGAGGAGCTGCGCCGTTTTTCCCGTGACTTGCATGAAAACCGAGGCTCAGTTCATGCACAAAGCCCTGTAAGTGATTATCTCAATGAAAATAAGGCCGATGATTTCTTTGAGCTAGATAAAGAGGCTGACTTACCACTCCCTCCTCAAACGCGTCTTTCTGAATCACAGCAACTGGGTTGGAATTGCTTTGATGTGGCGATTGATCTTGAGCGCCGAATGAACATAACTGAACTTGATCCAGAAGATAGGGCGATATCTGCTCGACTCACATTAGCCAAACGTGCCCTTGCCAGAAGCGGTGATGTAGATTATCGTCGCTTACTCGCTCCTGAAATTAAGCATGCTGCAGCCATACGCTCATTGCCAGCGTCTTTACTTACACCCGAAATGCGTCAGCTAGTAGAGCGATATCTAGAAGCGGATGAGAATATCCTGCCAACCTTAATAGACTGCAATGACGAACTAGGCCGCAAAGAAGGCAATCGGATGAACTTATCTGAGCTGGATAATTTTTTCAAAGAATCTGCCAATAAACTCGCCCATTCTTCTGTTTTTGAACGCTATAATCAGGGTAAAGAGGATCACTTGTCTCCACACGTAAATGCCTTGCAAGCTTACTGCGAACGAGAAGATGTCTATTGCGATTATATCCAAAATTATTACGCCTCGATCGATAAACAAGGCCGCATGCAATGGTTTGCCTTTCAGCGCAACTGCCGCGGCGAGAGCAGCACATCGATGATCGACATCACTGCTCGATTACTGCAAAAGCGCATTGCGATTCATTTGCCTGATGGCAGCCATCAGTCCACAGATAACGCAGCCACTGAGACACTGCATGTCAATTACAATGGCAGTAATCACTTTGCCAAACGCCCCATGGGATCAGTGACCAGTATCTCAAGCATGCGCCAAGGAGGTTCTAAAACAAAAGAACTTGCTGCTGCAGCAAGCCTAACCCCATAGTATCCCCCTAAAAATCTGACGTTGTATTACTCAGCGTGGGTCATAAACTGCGGTAATAATTATTGGGCTTTAATCTCGCCGCGTCGAACAGCGGGCAATTTGTTTACCATGCCGTTGAGCGCGCAAGTTTGGATCAGAGAGTATAAAGTGGCCGCCACTTGACCGCCTCGTTGATTCCCCACAAGTCGAGTCAGTCAAGGAGACTTTCACCCCTCAGTTGCTCACAGAAACGGACGTGACACTCTCATGTCATACGGCTGTTGACCACAGATTTCACCCACGAAGTAATTCCCAATGCACAGACAATCTGGGCTGCTCCTTCGTATGCCCCTAAAAATCCGACGTTGCTCCGTTAGTTTTTTAGTTTTATTGTATCAATATCGATAAAACCTCAGTTCGAAGTTTCCAGTCCATGATCTGACTCACTTAATACCTTGATTGCAACTATTTTGAGTGGCTCGACTGTGTAAGCAGCGACTTAAGCAAGGAAATAAGTCATCGCATTAACCACAGATCGATGTCTGGTATGCCAGACTTCGAAGTGATGTTTGAAATGGATTAAACACTGTTTCGATAATGCCGCTATGCCTTGAATTACACACCACCAACTCACAACGCAAATCACCGAGCTATATTGCTGCTATATTGGCCATAAATCACACTTACATAGATATACGCGGTAATTCATCTTGATTCGTATTCCACTGCGCTAATGCTGTATTAAATTGTCCAACCCTTGCCCGTATTCCACCCAAATCAGTTTGAATACTATTTTGCCCTATGCGATTTTGATTTCTGATTCCTATACGTAACCCGTTTACATCTCTAATGTTAGCCCCAATTCGAATGGTAGGAGTTAAGCCCCCTTGTTTAGCAGATTCTCCGATATCGCATAGTAGCTTTGACAAACTATCTGTTGTTTGACGCAACGCAGGCTCAATAGTTCTATCAAGAGAAGAAAGCGCGCGTTTACTGGTACTCTCCAAAACATGAGTGAAGGTAGAAATACTACTTCGGATAGAATCTTGAGACTCCTTAGCTAACTTAGCAATGCTATCGCTCGTAGCACCTCCAAGTAAAGAAATCTGTCTGTTTATCGTATCTAGGCAATCAGATACTCGATCAAGAATTTCTGAAGAACCCTCATCAGTATGTGATATTATATCGGAAATAGACCGTACCAATTGGTTAGCCTCTCTCCAAAAAAGATGATATTCACCAACACTCATAACCTCTTTGAATGTACCGATGGATTCGCCGATATTAAAAAGAATCGGTTTAGAACTGTCGGTTATTTCTCTAATAGAATGAGATACAGAAGTAACACAGTTACCGCAATTAACCGTGAAAAAATAAACTGTACCTAAAAGTAGGATAGCTACACTACCAACTAGCAGAGATTGATTTGATTCAGCGAGGGATAACTCTTCATTTCTAAAAGAGTTAACCATATAAAGTATCAGGAATATCAGAGATGCGGACGCAATAACTAAATAGCAGCGATCGTTCAATGTTCCTTCGCTTACCGCCAGAGATGTGCTTTTTTTGTTAAAATTCCTTTTTTCAGGATGTCGAGCAGGGATAAATGGCTTTCCCAATAGTTGATTTAATATAACCTGTCGCGAAGCGCCATCACTGTCTGGGTTAAGCAAAAAAACAGACTCCGGGCCACTGTATATGAAAGACAAGCAACTCAAGTTTTCTTCATCAAGAATACTGCTTATCTCAGTAGAAATAGCTTCTCTGTTTTGGTTTTGCCCAGTTTCATAGACAGCCAAAATACCTGACGTAGCACTCAGTAAATCCTTTTCAGAGAGGTCGTTTATTCTATAAATAAATTCTTTAAATATCCTGTGGTTTCCCCTCTCTAGCAAATAGCCCATAGAAATTAAGTAGATTACTTGAGTTTCATGATCATCATGTTTAAAATGTTCAAATTCAGTTATATTCTCGAATTTAATAAATTCAACAAAATGATTTCTATCTTTTTTTGTGTTTTCTAAAGATATATAAGATGGCCTCATCCCTTCTGTTATTTTTTCAAAATTAGTGCCGGATAGGTATTCAATCATCGTGCCTATGTTTGTTGGTTTATGGTCTGACACTATAAGAATTCTTCCCTTCATATTTTCTTACCTGACTTTTTATTAATTTCAAAAAACACCTGCACTGTCAATCCTATCATGGATACCCTGGCCCACCGCCACCTACTTCATTAGGATCATCTAGTGATTCCATTTCTTTTTTATCTTCCAAGCTAATCCATTTATATTCTGTTTCGACTAACGTAATAAAGTCAACTAAATCAGATGATTTGAATAGAGATAAGTTATCACTTAAGGACGATCCTTTTCTTGTAGCAGCTTTTCCTCTTGGTTCACTTGAATAGATAAGAATTTCATTTACCGATGCAATAAAAACCAAAAATTTATAAAGTGTTATGAAATCTGAGCCAGCACCAGGGGAGACTTTATCTAATGCTTGCTTATACTCGTTTTCTATCACTTCTGAGTCAATTTCGAGAGCTTTCTTACGACCCACAGCCTTTTCCAGAAGCTTTCTTTCAACATCTAAACGAGTATCGTTCAATGCTATAAGGTCATTTATCGATTTTTTGGCTTCACTAGCTTTATCAGAAACATTTTCGACAACTTTAGTTATATGTTGCTCCATGCTTTCAATCTGCTGCTCATTGCCATCAATATCACTCGTCAGTTTTCTTACTTTAGCTTGACGTTGTTCACTGTTTGCAGCAATAAAATTATCAATCGTGGCAAGATCCTGTTTAAGAGTTAATATTTTTGTTTGATTTAATGCGGTGTCTTGTGGCCAACAATACGCTTCCAAAGTACACTTTCCGAACTCAATTACTGGGGTAGTATATGTAACCTCCCATACATGGTCATCGCTGTTAACTTTGCTTGGTTCCGTAATGCTTCCAGGTATAAATCCTTTAAGCAACGCGTTTGCATTAGCAGTTCGTATGTGCCTGGTTGATATCACCTTTATAGTTTTTGTATTCCTACGCCAGTTGCTACCATTTCCAAGCTCCTTCTTCTCATCAAATGTACTTTCAGCACATTTAATCAATTGCTGATCTTCTAACAAATCATTTAATTCTTTACTTAATAGATCTTTTTTTCTCCTAAAAGAAACAATAATATCACCATCCATACCGTTTTCATTTTCTATGCCAATTCGTATTTTTCGTCTCTGCTCTTTTTTCAACGCTAACACTTCAGATGATCTAGAGATTCTTTGTTTGAGGTTTTTTATTAAATCCTCAACGGTAGACTCGGGTCGTTCAATAATTTTTTGAAGCTGATCATTTAGGTTTTTTTGTTGCTGTTGGAGGGTTTTAATCCTTTTTTCATGTTTTCTTATAACATCTGTTTGTGTTTGTATCTCTTCTTTTATTAAATCGTATTTTCTTTTTGAGTTGACAAACTCGTGATTTGAATCTAGCAGGCGCAGAGCTATCTCTGAGCAACGAGAAATAATCATAGATCTATACGATCCGAATGGGTCAATTCTATCCTGAGGGACTACAAAACCTTTTGAGGCCAACAACTTTTCTCTAAGATATTCCATGGACTGTTCTGGTTTATCTGTTTCTGCTTTTCTCTGTAGCCTTGGGTTAGATACAACGATATCACATTTCTGCAGCAAGGATACAGCACGCGCAAGAGCTTGTCGATTCTCAAACTGAGACTTTTCCGTGGCAGTTTTTTTTAAAGCCAGTTCAGCTTTAATGATTTCCGGGTTAAGAGATGAGTCATCCGATGTTTTCACGTTTGTTACTAATAAAATAGATTTATATACTTCTTTTTTCGCCATGGTTCCATGAGTTATGGTATTTAGATTATCACATATAGGAACAAGGTCCATCCCTCTAGTCTCCGTGTATTCATCCGCAGTGACCAAAGACAACAAGGCCCTAATTTTTAGGGCTAGCTTTATACAAACCATGATTGCAAAGTGTGAGCAGATATCAAACTCTGTGCTTCTATCATCATCAAATCCTTGTGTGTCAAGGAGGCAGATATTCTCATCACCAATCTCAACTTGAAACCCTTGCGGAACTGTCGTTGTTGATGTTGAATGACCGATTTTCGCATGCTTTTTAGATAAATCAGAAACCTCCAAGACCTTCCTCATTCCCACCTGTCCTTCATTAAATTCTAATCCCATAATGCCGTTTATTAACGTGCTTTTACCACGACCAGTTGCTCCAGAAACAATAACAATCTCTTTTCCGATCACTTGACGGATATCATCCCAAGCTTTTGAAAGGATATCTAACAGATTTAACAAGTTAATCTTTCGTTTTCGTTCTGGTACGGGTAACTCACCGTATTCCATTTTTGCAGACATAATGCCTCCTTAAGCTGACCTTCTTAACATTAAAACACACTAAACTGACTAAATCAGAAAGTAATCTAATCACCAAGTTTAAACATTTAAACAAATTATTTGAATCTACTCAAATTCGCTAAATTATCAGATTTCTAATTTGTATTGAAACTCGACCCCTATTATTAAGATGCCTATACGCTTGGCTGAAACATCTTCTAGAGCAAAACCAGCATCCAAAAAATCTAGCTACCTAAACCAATTAACAGGCACATCCAGTAGAACCATCTGCAGCAAGCTACCAACGAGCATAAAGATTAATTATTTCATAAATGAAAAATCAAAAAAAGTTTACTTAGTGGCCCTTATCATATTATTTCATTCTTCCCACGTAATGAGAGATTATCCTAAATTCCATTTAAATTTGAAAAGTGGATACGGTATTATTTGCAAAAAAACACCCAAAACGGAGCTAACGATAAAAATAAAAACCAAACAAAGAAAAAAAGCAACCGCTGGATTCAGACAAATGACAGGAGCGTATGTTTGTTTTTTTAGATCGCTCAATTGGGGTTTCAGTTGCATCAATGAGTATAACTTCATATTCCATATCACTTTTTAGTCGTACTTTACCCCAAGGCAATGAAAATTTTCCATCTTTAATAAGCGTATCTTCTACCCAGCGTATATTCCGATAGCAGGCACTTTCACTGATCCCATAACTACGCGAAATATGAAAATACGTTCTATATTCGCGTAAATACTCCAGCGCCATGAGCAGCCTATCTTCAATGGTTAATTATTCGGTTTGCCTCCTTGGGATTTTAATAGAGCATCTGCCTCACTCAAGATGTTTATCATCACATCAAAAGTTGCACGTTTAATTCCTGTGAGTCTGCGAAATCCATCTTGGGATTCGTCTTTGATCTGTTCGAACTTCATCGACATGCTTGCCAAAAAGTAAGAATTCTAATCAAATCGTAAGGTTATCCAGGAGCTCTAATTTATTTTCAGAAGCCCTCAACCCGCGAAGTCCAACTCCTTTCACCTGAACAAAAGAAGCACCTAACTCATGATCAATCGACACTCCCAATTGCCTCATCGCATTCAACGTTGCCAAATTGTCCTCACCGGCTAAAAACCCTCGAATATCTGTCACCCCCTCTGCGAGTGACGATAAAATAATCGCCCGATGAGACAAAGATTTATCTCCCGGCACGACGCATTCACCGGATAAGGAGCCTGCTGGTTGACAGCGATAGCTTTGTTTACGCATAGTGGGTCCTCCTAAAAAATAATGGGGTAGAATACCGCAGCGAACGACTCAACAACAGCGTTTATGCCTCTCAACCGTTATGCGCTTAACCTACGAAGGATTATTGCATGCTAACTGCTCTTTTCAGATTGAAACACTTCAAAACGACGCCTCGGCAAGAAATAATTGCAGGATTAACCAGCTTTTTTAGCATGGCTTATATAGCCATCTTGATGCCAATCTTATTGTCCGTCATTGGCATGAACACCCACGCCGTTTTTGTGATTGCTTGCGTCGTCTGTATTTTCGGCTGTTTATTGATGGCATTTATTGCCAACTTACCCATCGCCCTTGGGCCTGCTGTGGCGATACTCGCTTACTTTTCCACTGTTGTGGTTCAATCGAATCACCTCACTTGGCAACAAGGCATACTCTCTGTTTTTATTTCAGGGATCGGCTTGGTTATTGTCACTGGTTTTCATTTGCAAAAAAAAATCCTTGGTTCATTACCCGATTCATTTTTTAGCGCCATTTGTGCGGGACTTGGGTTATTTCTTATTCTCATTGCACTGAAAAATTCACAACTCATTAGCATGACTACCGGTATTTTTAGTTTACATGGGCAAGCATGGACTTCCTTATCGTGGATCTTCATCTTAAGCTTTGTTATTACGGCTGTACTGGACCGTTTGCACGTTACTGGTACGTTTATGATTGCGATTATTCTTTCTACACTCACGGCACTGGCTTTTGGCTTTGTACACGACCACGGCTTTATATCTATTCCCCCAGCGATGGATGTCCATTTATTCACAGCAGACTGGCATTCTATTTCAAACCCCATCATTTGGGAGGCTGCTATCAGTTTACTTCTCATGACCTTGTTTGATAACACGGGGACTTTGGTCGGGTTAACTCAAACAATCGGAACGATGAATAAAAGCCAAGCCCGAAAAGCCATTTCTAAAGGCGTCATTGCGAATGCTATCGCCACTTTGTTTGCAAGCCTGATTTCCAGTCCATGCACCAGTAGCTACTTAGAAAGCGCTAGCGGCATTCGTGCGGGCGGTAAAACAGGACTCACTCCTTTCACGATCTCCATTTGTTTTATCTTACTGCTATTTTTTTCACCCTTAGTTGCCACCGTTCCTGCACAAGCTACCGCTGCTGTGCTGCTTTATATCGGTCTTTTGATGTTTAACCAAATCAGGCTGATCTCATTTAATCAGAGTCCAACTGCCTGGGGATCTGTGGCTACCATGATTTTAATTCCGCTTACCTTTTCAGTTGCCGAAGGGTTAGGGGGAGGATTAATGCTATATACACTCCTCAGCTGCCTAACACAAAAAGCGCGTAAAAACTTTAATCAAAAAACCATCTGGCTGACAAGCCTTCTGGCAGCCTTTATCTTATTTTTTCATTTAACTTAATGATTTTGATTCTTCCACTTTCAGATGACTAACCAAAGCGCCTATTTTATTACAACTGCTTGAGCTTCAGAACAAAATTTCGATCACGGACCGTTTCTGCCAACACATTGCTAAATATCCAATCTAATAAGACTTGATCCGGTGTATCTAAAAAATAAAAAAATGATCTCTTTTCTTCCTCACTCATAGTGGGCAATATCATTTGATGAAATTTTTCGAAAATGATATCGAGCTCTAATAAACCACGCCGACATTTCCACTTAATCTGTGAGTCCGTTATCCCGTCCATCGATTATCCTCATTAAAAAAAACACGCTTATTCACACGCGTTAATAACGTGTATGGAATAGTATTGGAAGCCTCAGCCAATAATTCAACTGGATGACCCTCACCCCAAATACGCGCCATTGAGCCGATTGAAACGTTCGTTTGTTGCAAATCTACTGCCATCAAGTCCATCGAAACTCGACCGATGACAGGATAAAGCCTGTTTTCTATACACACAGTTGCTCCCACAACTTCACGTGGATAACCATCACCATATCCCATACCAACAATTGCTATCTGCGTATCTCTAGGTGCTTGCCAGATTTGCCCATAACCCACTCCCATTCCGGCTCGAATTTTTTTCAGCGCCAAAATAGGTGCTTCTACCGTCATTACTGGTTTTAAATTTAAATCCATCGCTGATTTATTCGAAAAAGGCGAAACACCATAGAGCATCAAACCCGGGCGAACCCAATCTCCGTGCGTCCTAGGGTGCGCTAAAATGCCTGCAGAATTAGCGATACTTTTTACAGAATCCGCAGGCAGCTGCGTTTCAAAACAACTCGATTGCTGCTCTGTCATATCGGAGCCTAACTCATCAGCTTTTGCGAGATGCGTCATGAAGCCCTCTATTTTTATCGGTAAGCTTCGCAGAGTTTCTTGTAGTGTACTCAGATCTTCTCGCTGAAAACCTAAGCGATGCATGCCAGAATCGATTTTAATCCAGACCTTCATGAGTTCTTTTGCTTTATACGGAAAATTCAAAAAATTATCAGCCATTTTTGAAGCGAGATGACTTAATAATTCAAGCTGCTCAAAGCAATGCAGCACAGCGCCGATATTATTTTCTTGCATAATAGCGAGCTCTTTTGCATTCAAAAACCCTCGCATCACATAAATCGGTTTTTTGGATTTTATTAGCAAAGCTTCCTCTAAGGTTGCGACACCAAAAGCATCCACATCCGATAGTACGTTCACCGTCCACTGTGCCCCATGACCATACGCATCCGCTTTTACCATTGCCCAAATTTTTTGAGTCGGGCAATGTAAGCGTACAATAGATAAGTTATGCAACAAAGCTTCTCGAGAAAGCGTGGCCTCCACATGACTCATTAAACAGGAACTCCATCATCAAACCCTTCATGACGAAAATCTTCAAAGCGTGTAAATTCCCCTAGGAACGTAAGCATGACTCGACCTATCGGCCCATTGCGTTGCTTAGCAATAATGACCTCTGCCTTTCCTTTATCCGGAGAGTCTGGATTGTAAACTTCATCGCGGTAGATAAATGCAATGATATCTGCATCCTGCTCAATGGCTCCGGATTCCCGCAGATCTGCCATCATCGGTCGCTTATCCGTCCGTGATTCCAAGCCTCGGTTTAACTGAGAAAGCGCAACAACCGGTACATTTAACTCCTTAGCTAAACTCTTTAATGATCGTGAGATTTCAGAAATTTCATTCGTTCGATTTTCTTTTGATCCGGTGACCTGCATTAACTGAAGATAATCAATGACAATCAAACCTAAACCATCATTTTCACGGGCTACTCGACGTGCACGGGAACGTAGCTCAATTGGACTCAATGCAGGTGTATCATCCACGAATAATTTTTTGGTTGATAGCATTTGAATGGCTGAGGTCACGCGTGCCCAATCATCTTCCTCCAACTGCCCCGTTCTGACTTTATGTTGATTAATGCGGCCCAACGAAGAAATCATTCGAAGTGCGAGTGACTCACCAGGCATCTCCATACTGAAAATCAACACCGCTTTTCCACTATTCATTGCAGCATGCTCTGCAATATTCATTGAAAAAGCCGTTTTACCCATCGAAGGACGACCTGCTACAACGACCATGTCCCCTTTCTGAAAACCAGAAGTCATTTCATCCAAGTCATAAAACCCTGTTTCTAAGCCCGATATTCTTCGACCCCCCTGAAATAACTCATCCATTCGTCCCGTTGCTTTTGCAAGCAACGTTCCTATATCGACAGGTCCAGTACTACGCTGACGCTTTTCTCTAATATCAAAAACCCAGCTCTCTGCTGAATCCAACAGATACTTAACCTCTGTATCTGGCTTCAGTGCCTGCTCAGAAATGTCACTGCCAATCGAAATTAATTGACGCAATATCGCATGTTCGCTGACAATATTCGCATACGCAGCGACATTGGCCGCGGAGGGGGTATCCTTAACGAGTTCGTATAAATAGGCTTCTTTTTGTGGTGCATCTACCCAACTAGAGCTTCGAAGCACTTCTAAAACAGTCAATGCATCAATCGGCTCATGCCGCTCAGAAAGAGTCAAAATAGCTTTAAATATCTGCCTGTGAGTTTCTGTATAAAAATCTTCTGCGTTTATTATATCCGTGACTTTATCCCATGCACGCGTATCGAGCATCAAGGCACCTAAAACAGAGCGCTCTGCCTCAATCGAGTGAGGGGGAACTTTAGAAACGAATCCTCGGTCTTCTCGTGGAATCATGGCTTCAGGATAAGGGGAAAAGTCTGTCATGGCTTGTACTCGCATCAGAAAAATCAGGTAATAGAGTTTACCTGACCCCGTTAATCATTGCGAGCAAAGCCCGTGAACTTCCTACCCCCCCCCGTAAAGACGCCATTTCGCCCAAGGCAAAATCTTCTTCGCTGAAAATTGACACCTGGTTCGAATAAAAACTGCGTTATTCCAACTCTTCTTTTGGTTCTACAAAATTGGATTCGTCACTTGCAACCACAGTAACAGTCACCTGGACTTCTACTTCTGGATGGAATTTTAACAGGATCGGATGGTCACCCACTTCTCGGACGGATCCGGGCATCAATACCTCCGATTTCTCCAATTCATGACCTATCTGCTCAAACGCAGTGACGATGTCAGCCGCTGCCAAAGAACCATACAACTTACCTTCTTCACTTGCATGCATCGTAATAACAACTGCTTTATCACGGAAAACTTCTGCTCGTTTCTTAGCAGCTGCTACCCTCTCAGCTTCTTTAGCTTCAAGCGCTGCACGGATCTTATTAAGCGCTTCGACATGCGCTTCAGTTGCCAGCAATGCTTTACCATTTGGAATTAAAAAATTACGCGCATAACCCGGTTTTACCGTTACAATATCGCCTAGCTTTCCAAGACCCAGAACAGTCTCTTGAAGAATTAATTTCATCCTTTAACCCCTTAATTATTTACGATGGTTATCGCAGTATGGAATCAATGCAAGAAAACGAGCACGCTTAATTGCTTCTGCAATTCGACGCTGCATTTTTGCAGAAGCACCCGAAATACGGCTGGGAGCAATTTTCTCTGTTTCCGTCAAGTGGTCTCTCAAAAAATCGATATCTAAGTGCAAATGTAGATCGTCACTGCGGTTATTATTCGTAGTCGGGCCACGTCGACCTCTAAAAGATTCTTTCATGTTACTTCTCCTCTTCTTCGAATTTTTGGATTTCTTCTGAATCATCGTCTTGTGAACGCTCACCGGAACGACGATCAGAGCGATGACCACGAGCGCGCTTTCTTTCTTCTCGCTGCATCATAATGGAAGGACCCGTGAATGCCTCTTTCCGACGAATAACTAGGTGACGCAATACTGCGTCGTTAAAGCGAAACGATGTCATAAGCTCATCAAACGCAGCTTGATCACACTGAATATTCATTAGCAAATAATGTGCTTTATGTACGTTTTTACTGATGATATAAGCAGTCGCACGACGGCCCCAATCCTCAAAACGATGTACGATTCCGCGGTTGGCTACTATCATATTGCGGTATCTTTCAATCATATCTGGTACCTGAGTGCTTTGATCAGGATGAACCAGGAAGACGATTTCATAATGTCGCATGCTTTTTCCTTTGGTTTATGAGCCTCCTCCACTAAATTGCGAGTGAGGCAAGATTGCACGAACGAAGAATTCTAGAGAAAAAAATCAGACAAGGCAACCTTTTTAAGCGCCTACGCATGAAAAATCTTATTGATAATTTACATAGGGTGCCTAAAAGACACGATACTTTTCTGATAACGCGGTTAATTGACTGAGCTGGCTTCTTTTTTGATTCTTTAAACCCCAATTCGTAGTTTAATCCTTTAAAGATTCGTTAATTAATGTTTTTTTGTCTTGAAAAAAGAGCGTTAACGCTACTTTATCACTTGGATAAGCTAAATATAAAAAAACATGACTAACACCCTAAAGAGCTGTGTTCTTTCGATCGTTAACGCCTTGATGGAGGGCGAGGCGCTGTTTTTCGATCCATTAAACCGAGCAAACCATTATGCGCTCTTTGAGTTGGGTTCTCTAACAGAGAGTGAGCCAGTCTCATTTTTTGTGCTTTATGTGGCTGAAAACAGCGCCATAAACCAGGAGCAAAAACAGTTCTAACGTCCGCTGTTCGCAAACTTAGGTATACCTGAATAAAGACTCCT
>JBIKMG010000023.1:0-26486 GCA_044359385.1 Coxiellaceae bacterium | reverse complement strand
ATTGAGTCGATTAGTGCATTGAATTGTATACCTCCGGTCAGAGAAAGTTCAGAAAACTATTTGTTTGAAGATGGATTGCACCCAACCGATTCTGGCCACCAAATTATTGCCGCTAAACTGGTTGAGTTTATAGAGGCTGAAAATTCCCACTAACTCTAAAAATGAAAGGCTTTCTAATAACCCACTGCGTTTGCCGAGAGTTCTATTTGACAAGTTGATGCAAAGCTAATTAAGGCTTCACCCACAACATGAATCTTAGCTTCAGTGTTAAGTAACTCATTGCAACCACTGCTAACACCCGTTAAATGAAGTTTTAAGTGATCAGATTCATATTTAAGCCCCTGGGTCGTAATAATGGCTTCTGAAAATCCTAAGATGGCAACTGGATCTCCTTTTTTTCCATGAAGGGTGACAATTGTATCCTGTGCAAAAAAAATGTTTTCATATTCTCTCGCTAAGATAAGTTTTCGCTTTAGTGCGTGATATCGGCTTAAAAGTCCGAGATTAATTAAATTATGATCGGTTCGATCCCCCATGGCTTGACAGATAATGATATCATCGCAACCGATATCGATTAAATGAATGAATGCTTTTTCACTGTCGGTTTTATTTTGGTCAGGAGCGGAAATAATTTGTAAGGAGGTGTATTTTGCTAAGGGCTGAAGTGAGGAAATTGAATCAAAGTCACCTATCAAAATATCAACAGGGATTTCATGTTGTATGCAATCATGAATAGCGCCGTCACAGGCAAGAACCGATCGATCAGTCGCCAGTTGTCGAAGTCTAGCTTGAGATAGTTTTTCGCCATTTGCAACGATAAGCCAAGTCATTAAATTAGCTGTTCCTCTGAATAGTATCAGGTGAAAATGTTGAAAAAGAATTAACTGTATACAGAGGTTGTGGAATTTCAGATATATTTCTAGGATCAGATGGGTCAAAAATAAAGGGTTGGATGTTCATCAGAAATTCCTATCATTAAGTGGATACGGGAGTTGACCATCGATTAAGAATGGAGAGTAAATCCTCTCGTAAAATAGGTTTGGCGATAACTTCATCCATCCCAACTTGGAAGCAACGCTCCCTGTCTTCGCTAAATACATGAGCAGTTACTGCGACAATAGGAGTATGTTTAGATCTGGGCTGTTGTAGTGAGCGAATTTGAGTTGTTGTTTCAAATCCATCAATATCGGGGAGGCCAATATCCATAAAGACCATGTCGTAATCTTCATCCATTTTCTGAATAGCTTTTTCACCACAGTCTGCAATATCAACTCTGCACCCAACTTGCTCTAACATTATTTTTGTAATTTTTTGATTGATCGGATTGTCTTCGACAACTAAAACCTTTAAATCAAAATCGTTTTTCATATTTTTTTCTGAAGATTTGGGAATAACCTCTAAAACGTCAACCTTACGCTCTGTCAATTGTGTGATCATGGGTATGATGCAGCTAAATTGTGAGCCATAACCGGGTTCGCTAGATACAGCCAATGAGCCGCCCAGTCGTTCAACTAGCTCCCTGACGATCACTAATCCGAGACCCAAACAGTCGTTCTGTGAAGAAAAAACAGACTTTCGTTGATCAAGTTGGTTGAAAATTTGATTCAATTCATTTTTTTGAATACCGGAACCGGAGTCTTCTACCGTGATGCAAACAACAACACCCGTTTGGTTTTGCTGTAGGCATTTGGTCTTGATTTGTATTTTTCCAGCCGTGGTAAAGCCTAGCGCATTGACTAATAAATTGGTCACAACTTGGCTCACTTTATCCTGATCGATATAAACGGTATGAGGTACGGCGGAGTCATACTCTAGGCTTAAATCAATTTCAGATGCTGCAGCTGAATGGTCACTTTTGAAAGCACACATCACTTCCGTCAAGAAATCCTCAAGATTTGTTTCCTCTTGTGAAAGCTGAATTGGGCCAAGATCCAGTTTGGCGCAATCGAGTAAGTCACCAAGAGAGCCGAGAAGACTTTTTCCAGATGAGAGAATAACCTCAAGCTGGTCTTTTTGCATGGGACTTAGATTGCTAGAGCTCATCAATTGCGCCATACCTAAGACAGCATTCAGAGGAGTGCGTAACTCATGACTAACCATGGCTAAAAAATCCGTTTTAGATTTTTTAGCATTAGCTGCTGCCTTTTTGGCTTGATTAAGCTCTCGTTCGAGCAGGATGTCTTGAGTAATGATTTCTGTGTAGCCAGAAAAATCGATTAATTGACCATGAGCGTTTCGATGACAGCAATAGACATCTTTTAGCCAAGCAATGGAGGTATTGGGATAAATTAAGCGATATCTAATTTCTAGATTTTGGCCCGCTTGCTTTTTTTGGGCGGAGAGTAAAAGTTCATTTAAGGAGAGGGCGCTTATATCGTCTGGGTGAATATGGCGCTTCCAAGCGGTATTATCTATGTTGAGATCTGTTTTTTCTATGCCCCAGGGTAAATTCGATGGTGTGCTGAGATAAAAAAAATCACCGTTACGATTTTTTAACCAGTAAACTCTGTTTTTGTCCCGCTCCAATAGATCTAAAAATTTTTCATTGCTGACCACATCAAGGCGCGTTTCGTCAGACGCTAGCTTTGAAATACCAGACACACCGACTAAAACGCCATCATCAAAAACAGGAAAAAGTGAATCAGTCAGATGTTTTTCTTTCCCATCTAAGCAAATTATCCGATAGCTATACTCAATTTTTTCATTTTTTTCGGGATTAGTTATGCAGTTTTTCCATTGAGTAAGAACACGAAGGCGATCATCTGGGTGAATGGAGTTAGGCCAAATTTCAGGAGATTGATATAGCTGATTTCGGGTATACCCCCAGGTAGAGCAAAAAGACGGAGAAGCATAGAGCTGAGACTCTAGATTTGCGCTGCGCACCCAGAGTACATCGCTACTCTTTTCAGCAAGCTTATAAAAATAAAGGCCAAGACCTTTAACAACCTTTTCTATTCCATTTATTAGCAAGTAAATATTCCATGTTAAATGTTTATGCTAAGGCTAATGATAAAAATCGTCCATTTTGGCGAAGTTGAAGCAAAAAATTTATGCCAAGCATTCCTGTATTAGGATACAAGGCGTGCTTTTCTCAAATTGTTCATTTCACCTGTTTTCAAATTTGAACGGTTCTCAACAGTCCACCCTATCTATCGAGAATTGCTGGGTAATTATACATAAGCAATATCGTTTTAATAGACGGAATGTCAAGGTTAATCATAAATTAATATTGGTTTAATAATCAATAGTGTTCGTGGTGTTGGTGCACATTGAAGTAAGTATTGATACCTTGATAGATAGACCAGGCTATTTTTTTTTGTTGTTTATCTGAGGCAAGTAGTTTTTCTTCTTTTTGATTCGATAAGAATCCCGTTTCGATGAGTAGGGAGGGGATGTCAGGTGATTTAAGTACCACAAAAGCAGCTTGCTCAACGTGTTTGTGATGCAGCTTATTCGTTTTATTGAGCGAAGAAAGAATAGATGAGCCTGCCTGTATGCTGTCTCGAACAGATGCCGTTTGTGATAGGTTAATTAAAACGGATTGCAATAATTTAGATTTATTGTCGAGCGCTATCCCACCCATCAGTTCAGATTGATTTTCATTTTTTGCAAGCCAGCGTGCTGCTTCACTGGTGGCTCCTCGTTGAGATAAAGCATAGACACTCGATCCGCGTGCTGCTGTATTTTGATACGCATCGGCATGAATGGATATAAATAAATCAGCACTATAATGCCTGGCGATATCTAGTCTATCACGCAAGGAAATGTAGCGATCTGACTGCCGAGTTAAAACGGCATGGTAACGAGTTGAGTCATTCAAGAGGCGAGATAGTTTTTTTGCAATTTCAAGAACGACATACTTTTCCTTTACCCCAGCTTGGCCAGTTGCACCGGGGTCTTTTCCACCATGTCCTGGATCGATAATAATCGTTAAACGCCGTTTGTTTTTTATTTTTTGATTGCTAGCGAGAATGGGATTCAAGGGAATAACTTTCGTGATGGGTGATTCTCGGGTTATTGTTTTTTTATCAGACTGAGTTAGTGTGTACTCCATAAAATTTTGATAACTATGAAGATTAGCATCCCAGTTTGATGCGACCTCAATGACCAATCGGTTCTCCTGATTTCCTTGAGTCCCTACTCGAATTGATTTTATCCCTGGTGTTTTTTTGTACTTAACTTTCCACTGTTTAAGTGCCGATAAGCTGCCTGCTGAGTTCAGTTGATCGATGACGAGTCGCTCCGGTTTAATCAGAGAAAAAATCTCCTTAATTGGCGCGTGGCGATTGATGCGAAAAACAATTTTATGAGGTGTTTTTTCGATATAGGGCAAAGAAGTTGCAAACGTTGTTTCAAAGCTAAGTAAAGCGACCAGGTGGGTAATATAAAAAATTTTTTTTGCCATTGATTTTCCGTTTTAAGTCCAGCACAAAAGTCAGTCATTTTTAGCTAGGTTGTCTAACAGTCGAATATATCCACTGAAAATTGCTCGATTTCATCCGAGAAAACACGAAAGATGGAGTATCTCGAAAGCCTGGTTGTCCATCATTACCGTATGTTCGTTCCCAGTGATTTCAAAGGTTAGCTCTATATTCGCTGGAGGTAAACAAGCTTTGGCTCGCAAGGGCCATTCGATAAAGATATAATCAGCCAATTCAAATTCATCCGTTAGGCCGCTATCGATAAAGTCATCCACGCCTGTCAATCGGTACAGATCAAAATGAACAAGTTGTTTGTTAGTAATCGTGTAGCGTTTAATGAGTGGGTAGGTAGGACTTGTTAATGCTTCATCTGAACCCAAGCCAGTTAAAATCCCTTTCATAAACGTAGTCTTCCCGGCCCCCAGGTTTCCTGTTAAATAACAAACAACGGGGGGGGTTAGTTGTTTCGCGCAGTACTCCCCTAAGGCAATCATTTTTAGGTGGTTTTCTACAATAATGGTTGGCATAGCGAGATCCTAATAACGATGACGTTTTTTGTAATGATAGCGATTTGCGGGGGTAGAGATTAGCTGTCTATTTTTCCAGTTCCCCCAATAAAGAAAAGCCAGTTCGGGGCTTTCAATAATGAGCACGTTTTCTGCATTGTAGTGATTTGCTGAAACTGTATAATTATAAGATCCCGTCTCTAGAATTTTTTTATCCACGATCATTACTTTATTGTGCTGAATACTAACTTGACTATCAACCCAAACGGGAATGCCAGCAGACAATAGTTCCTTAATGCATGAATGGCTGTTCTCGGGATCAAATAGACTTTTATCGACAATCATTTGGATGTCTACCCCTCTTTTTTTTGCGTTGATCAGTGTTCGTGCTATTTTTTTAGAGGTGAAACTATAACTTTGAATGTAGAGGGACTTATTCGCCTGATTGATCAGATGAATAACGGTATCTTCACATTTGCCTTTAGGTGAGAAACAGGCTGTATAGGGTGTCTGAGTCAGAAAATAACGGGTTGCTGCATGAGTTAATTGATAACCCCAAAAACCAAGCGTCCCTAGCACAATGAGTAATAGTTGAATTTTTTCGTTGCGCATCAGCTACTCCGAATTTTCGAGCAAGGCATCAGAAGCGGAGAGTTGAACCGATTCAATTTGGGAAAATCGGCGGCTAATTTTTTGTGAGGAAGTATGCACGTGCTCTACGTCCTGCTGTGCTTGATGGATATGCTTTGCTAATTGATCCATGCGTTTCTGAAAACGATCAAAGTCCTGCCCAAGCATACCAAGGTGTTTTTGGATAATATGCACCTGTTGACGAGTGGCCTCATCTTTGATGACAGCTCTTACTGTGGTCAATATAGCCATCATCGTTGTTGGAGAGGTGAGCCAGACTCGTTTTTGATGTGCGTATTCTACCAGGTCTGGATGTTGTCCGTGAATTTCAGCAAAGATGACTTCTGCCGGAATAAACATGATTGCCCCATCACCCGTTTCTCCTGGGATTTGATATTTTTCTGCTATGTCATTGATGTGTATTTTAATATCTTTTTTGAATTGTGGTTGTAATGCTTTTCGATCGAGATCAGTTAGGTCTGGGGTGCTTAATTGACGATAGGTGGTTAAAGGAAACTTAGCGTCAACGGCAATATTACCGGTTGGTTCGGGAAGTAGTAGCAAGCAATCGACACGTTTTCCATTCGAAAGGGTATGCTGCAGAGAAAAATTATTTTCAGGGACCATGTTTCGAATGAGTGCACTTAGTTGAACTTCACCAAAAGCCCCGCGTGAACGGTTATCAACTAATATCTCCTGTAAGTTCACTACATGGCTAGAGAGGTCGCTGATTTTTTGTTGTGCTTGATCAATAATGGTTAGGCGTTGAATGACATCCTGAAAGGTCGCCGTTGTTTTTTCAAAACCAGAAGTGAGTGTTTTATCCACTTGCTGACTGATGTCATGAAGTTTGTTTCGTGTTACTTGTGTGAGTTGCTCAAAATGACTGGCCATTAAGTCTTGTTGCTGTCTGAGAGATCCTTGAATCTGTTCGCGTAAATCTCTCATTTGTTCGGTAACGGTATTTTGAATAGTTTGCGATGTGGTGAGGCAATGTTTATCGAACTGGGCACGTTGTTCATGGTGTTTTTCGAGCAACTGCTGTCCGATGGTTTCCTGTTGGTTATGCCCTATTTTGAGAGCAGCCAACTTAATACAAGCGAATAAGACGGCAATGACCAGGATAACTAAAAGTGTGAGAAGCGCTATTAGCATGGAAGCCCCTAATGGATGAAAAATAGGAATTGAACGTGAACAAATTTTTAAAGCTTAACGTTTCCGATGAGTTTATCTGATTTGTTAGTCAGGGTTCATGTTATAGGAGCTTTGCTAGCAACTCAACCCAGGATATACTTAGTTTCTGATTTTTAATCTCGGAGCGCTTATGTTTTCAGGTAGCTTAGTTGCATTGATAACGCCGATGAAAAAAAACGGTGAAATTGATTGGTTTTCATATGAAGAACTCATTCAATGGCACTTGGAGCAGGGGAGTGATGGTCTCGTTGTTCTAGGAACGACTGCTGAATCACCGACTATTACGTCACAAGAGCGAGTACAGATAATTAAGCGCGCGGTTAGATGCGTTAATGGACGAGTCCCTATCATCGTTGGGACCGGCTCTAACTCGACGACTAAAACCATTCAATATACCGACGAAGCAGCTAGGCTCGGTGTCGATGCTGTTTTAGTCGTTACTCCATACTATAACAAACCACCTCAATCCGGTCTGCTGGCGCATTTTACAGCAGTTGCTCAGTCGACGCATTTGCCGATCGTCCTATACAATGTACCCAGCAGAACAGGGTGTGATTTGCTTCCGGAAACAGCAGTAAAACTGAGTAAAATTAGCAATATTGTTGCGATGAAAGAAGCCACAGGTGACGTCTCGCGAGTGAATGCATACAAAAGTTTAGGAGCTGACTTGACACTGTTAAGTGGCGATGATGCGACCTGCCAAGAATTTATTCGAAAAGGCGGTCGAGGCGTTATTTCAGTTGCGGCCAATATTGCACCCAAGCAAATGCGTCAGTTATGCGAATGGGCTGTCTCCTCTCCTGTTGAAGCTGAAGCCTTGCAAGCAAGATTGATGCCGTTATTTAATGCGTTGGGAGTTCAATCGAACCCTATCCCTGTTAAGTGGGCGGCAGCAAAAATGAATTTGATTCCGGATGGAATTCGGTTACCATTGGTGGAGCTGGAATCCGTCTATCACGGTGATTTGCTGCGTGCTATGCAGCAAGCAGGCTTAACGAATGAGGAGACGAAGTGAGTTATATTAAAACAAGCAGCTTAGTATGCCTATCTTTATTTTTAGCTGCGTGTGCAGGTACTTTTTCCGGATCAGATAAGGCTTACTTGAAAGACAGTCAATCGCTCTCGCCGACCCACGATATCAACGGTGTAAAATTAAAGCAAGAGAAGCAATATCTACCGACGAATGCTATGCCAAGTATTGAAAATTATGAAAGTCCTTCACTGTTGCCACCCGACGAGCGATTAAGCACGAACAGCCTGGTTATATTTACGGGGGAAAAGGGGTCTGTCTTAATTATTCGTGAAAAACGATCTGTTGCATGGAAGAAACTCGCTTCAGTACTTTCTAAAACACCGTATACTGTGATGGATAAAGATGAAGGTTTTCATTCGTATTTTTTAGTGGATCCTGTAAGAACGGGTGGCTCGATTAATCGTTCCAGTCCTATCTACCAGTTAGTCTTATCGAGTAAAGGTCAGGTGACGGAGCTGCGCTTACTTAACTCGAACAATAAAAATCTGGATCCAGCGATTGCGAGCAGAATAATGCAGGCTATCGAAGCAAATTACGTTTAACTAGAAAGGCACTGAAATGCAAAAAGGTGAATTGCTCTACTCAGGAAAAGCGAAATCGCTCTATAAAACCAATGACCATGATTTATTGATTTGTGAATTTCGAGATGACACGACTGCATTTGATGGTGAAAAGTGTGAGAAATTCGCGAATAAAGGAAAAATAAACAATGCGATTAGTTCGCACATCATGAAATACCTTGCTTCGAATGGGATTCAAACGCACATTCATTCTTATCTCTCCCCTTGCGAGACGGTTGTTAAGCGATTAACTATGATTCCAATAGAATCGGTGGTTAGAAATATAGCCGCTGGGAGTCTGACTCGCCGATTGGGCATTGCAGAGGGGTTGATATTAGATTACCCTTTGTGTGAATTTTTTTTAAAAAATGATTCGCTTCATGATCCGATGATAAATGATGAGCATGCTATTTTATTCGGATGGGCGACTAAAGATCAGCTAGACAATATTCAAGATTGCTCACTTAAAGTGAATAGCCTTTTAGTGAAGTTATTCCAAGAAGCAGGCCTGACTTTAGTCGATGCCAAATATGAATTTGGTGTTTTTAACGGTTCAATTATGTTAGCTGATGAGATTAGTCCGGATTCGTGTCGTATTTGGGATATTAATACCAACGAAAAGCTGGATAAAGATCGCTTTCGTCAGAATATGGGCCGTGTGGTTGAGTCCTATCAGTTGATCGCAGAAAGGTTAGGTATAAAGCCTTAGATTCCACCAAAATACTCAAGAATACAGAGTGAAGTCGGTTTCATCCAATTTAGTCCGTTATTAATTGCATCTGGATTGAGATCCAATCGACTCATTTGGAATGGCTGCACATCTCAATCAGTCGTGAACGCGTACGTTCAAATTCAGAGATTAGCTCACCTTCGCAATAGAGTAGGTCAATCGAAGCTTCTGCTGTGACAGTTAACCTAACTCCTGCATCATACATCACATCAATTAATTGAATGAAATAAGAGGCTTGATCTCGGCTATGCTTTCCTAGCTTGGGTATGTTCGATAAAAAAAGATGGTTTATTTTTTTACTGATCGCAATGTAATCTAGCTGCGAGCGAGGAGGTTCACATAGCACATGAAAATAAAACCAAGCACAATTATCGGATGCACGTATAACAGGAATACTGCGTCCATAAATGATCCAAGGTTCTGTTGAAACCAATTTATCTTGAATGAGCGTGTTATTAAACTGTTGCTCGAGCTCATCAGCAGTTGCTTTGGTGAGAGGTGTTAAATAACGTTCATGCGTATGGGTTTCGCTACGTCGATAATCCATACCTGATGCGAGATTAATAACACGCATGTTATTTTTGATAGATTCAATAGCCGGTAAAAATGGTTCGCGGGGAAAGCCATGCTCGTAGAGCTTGTCAGGAATAATATTCGATGTGGTGATCAAGCAAATGCCTTCTGAAAACAAGGCCTCTAGCAAGCCAGCAAGAATCATCGCATTGCAGGCATCATTGACAATAAATTCATCCAAAAAGAAGATACGGTATTTTCTCGCATACTGTTTTGCAATTTTTTTAAGGGGATCTTTGGTTCCCTGTATTCTAAATAGTTGTTGATTGATCTCTTGCATGAAGACATGATAATGCTGACGTAATTTAGGAATAGGAAGCGATTGATAGAGTAAATCGAGCAAAAAAGTTTTTCCAGCACCAACCTCTCCCCATAAGTAGATGCCCAGGATTTTGTCTTTCTTGCGTATAACCCAGTGGAATTTAGTTCGATTTATGAGTTGTTGGTAAATATCCTCGAGTAACCTAACGACCGATTCCTGCTCGAGGTTTGGTTCAATTTGCTGATCTTGAATTAGTTTTTCGTAGCTATCTTTAGGAGAGGTCATTTTTTCCCCAGCTTTCTCTTTGCTCGCTCTATTTGCGCACGACAGTCATTGGATCCACTATTGAGTGTTAGTCCTTCTTGAAGAAATTGAATGGCGGATTCATACGCTTCCAAGTAATAATAGCAAAGACCGATATTAAACAGCGTTTCATAATTATCTGGAAAATAAATATTCGACATTTCATATAGGTCTAAAGCTTCCTGGTAATCACCGAAAGCATAATAAATACTGCCCAGATTAAATAAGGCGTCGTCACAGCCAGGCACATGATAAACACGCTCAGCAATATTCGGAAGACATTCTGAAAGTCGATCCATTATTTGAGAATCAGAGGTATCGATTAAATCCAGTAAACGATCCGCAATCAGTTGAAAAATCCCTGGATCCCAGCAGGAAAGTGCTAAAATAGAAACCAATTCAGGTAGTTCCCATTTTGTAGTGTCCCGACTTAAATGCTCATATAGGTTGTAAAAATCAGTTGGACTGAACTCTTCGAAACAGGAGTGAAGTTGATAACGGAGTAATCGAAATTTTTCCAGTTGAACTCCAGAGCTGATAATGGCTGTAGTTAAGCCATCTCGGGACGTCGGTAGAAAAAATTCTCCCTGCGTCAAAAAATTGTATTCACAAATGGCATATAAGTTAACCATCATTGAAAAGCTGCCATGAATGTCAATATCTGGTTTTTCTTGCTGCGCGAGTTCTTCTAGGGTGGTAAATGCTTTGTCAGAAAATAAATTAAAGAGTTTATTTTTTGAGATGAAATTTAGATTTTTGATCGCATTTAAGCTACCAATAGGAAAGACAAAGTAGCGGTCATTTAACTGTTCTGTATTATGCTTTTTAAGAATGTGATTGTAGTGAGGGTTATCATAGTAGCGTTCATTGATAGGCTGATTCATATAACTGAGATCCACACTCTTCCAATCAATCGGGCAGCCATTTTCTAGGTTGTGACTGGGTGTCGTTAATTTGATTAACGATTCATACAATTGTCCATTTTTTACAAAAAAGACATCTGCCGTCAAGCTATCCAGGACGTAATTAGAAATAGAGATCAGTGGGTTT
This sequence comes from Coxiellaceae bacterium, assembly GCA_044359385.1. Lineage (GTDB taxonomy): Bacteria > Pseudomonadota > Gammaproteobacteria > JAJRRL01 > JAJRRL01 > JBIKMG01. The sequence continues at coordinate 15,224 of JBIKMG010000023.1, read as the reverse complement.
TCAATCGTAATGATTTCTGGCTTCTCACCCAGCTTGGGGTAACTGAATATTCGTTGATCGCGTTCAGCATCGAAGCAAGAAAATAAGATCAGTTCCTCCTCAATTAATTCCTGCATAGCGGGATGTTTGCGAATAAAATCCAGATTTTTTTTCGAGATATCACTAACAATGTAATTGATTTTTAAAGATTGAAGAGAGCGAGCTTCAAGTTGAGTTTTGATTTCCATGCACAGGTAATAAGAGAGCTGGCCTGTTCCTGCCCCAAGTTCTAAAATAGGAAAAGGATGTTTAACTGACTCCGGGTTTTCGCTAATCCAGTCAGAAATAAAGCAAGCAATAACTTTGGCATATTGATTGGCGATAAATGCATTACTCGTGATGTAGAATGGGACGCTCTCTGACCAGGCATCAACACCTTTATCGAGGTAGTAGTTTTTTTGGGTATCCCAGATGCAAGATTCAGATAGTCGCTTGCCCTGCTCAATGACAGTTTGATTGCAGGTGCTCATAGTAGCTCCAGGTCTGAAAATAATAAGTCATAATACGGGCGCTAAGTGACTTTGACAAGCGCTCATTTCTGCTATCATTCCACGGAAATGAGGATGTTTTATGCGTATGTTATGGGTGGGCTTAGCCGCAGGATTGTTGACCGCTTGCTCCAGTGGCTCTGATCATTGGGCAAAAGAGATGCAGAAAAAAATGAAAATTTATGGGCCTCAGGCTAAGGAGCAGTTGCAGCCTTATTTTGCAAAAGTTCATGTTCATTATCCACCCCAAAAAATAGCCTTATTAGCATTCAAAAATACAAATCAATTACAACTTTGGGGTAGTGATGACGATACATGGCATTATATAAAAACTTATCCGATACTCGCGGCCAGTGGTCATTTAGGGCCCAAGCTATCGGAAGGTGATCGTCAGGTACCGGAAGGAGTTTATAAAATAACGGGGTTTAATCCAGACAGTCAGTTTACGTTGTCTATGCAGATCAACTACCCCAATGAATTCGATAAAGAACAAGCAAAAAAGGATGGGCGTAACAATTTAGGAAAAAATATCTTTATACATGGGAAAAGTTCCTCTATGGGTTGTCTGGCCATGGGGGACGAGCCCATTGAAGAGTTGTTTGTGCTTGCTCGATTAGTCGGGCAGAAAAACATCGATGTTATTATTTCACCAGGAAACTTGAACGATAAAAATTTGTTATTGAGCGAAAAATTACCGAGTGGATGGGATATGCTTTATCGGAAAATAAGTGATGCCTTGCTACCATTCAGCTTTAAGGAGTTATGATGAATCCTTTAGGTATGGATCATTCAAAATCGAATTCCAAAATCGCTGCTTCGGGTTCCTTGTTTTTGGTTTGAGTCCGTTTTCTTTCGAGTTGTTTTAGCTTGTACTTGGCCTGTTGAATAACGTGTTCGGGCACCCCTGCTAGTCTAGCAACCTGTAAACCATAGCTTCTTGATGCAGCACCAGGCTTTACTTTATGTAAAAAAACAATTTGGTCTTTATGCTCTGTTGCACTTAAGTGTACGTTGATGATATTGCTTAGCTGATTAGCTAACTCAGTTAGCTCAAAATAATGCGTGGCAAATAAGCAAAGGCAGTGACGGTTTGTCGCTAACTCTTCTGCGCATGCCCAGGCTAGGGCTAAACCATCGAAAGTGCTCGTTCCGCGTCCAATTTCATCGATAATAACTAAGCTTTTATGCGTTGCATGATGCAATATATTTGCCGTTTCGGTCATCTCTACCATAAAGGTAGAGCGCCCACTCGATAGGTCGTCCGATGCTCCAATACGCGTAAAAATACGGTCAATTGGGCCAATAGAGGCGGATTGTGCTGGAACAAAACTGCCTATGTGTGCCAGTAAAACGATCAATGCTGTTTGTCGCATGTAAGTCGATTTTCCACCCATATTCGGGCCGGTGATGATTTGTAAACGTTGTTCTTGATTTAGTTGGCAGTCATTGGGTACAAATTGATCATTCAGTAAGGCATCGATGATCGGATGTCTGCCACCCAGGATATGAATACCCGGATTCTCCATTAACTGCGGCTTGACCCAGTGGAGTCTTTGCGCGCATTTTGCCAAAGCCTGTAATGCATCACATTGCGCAAGTGCATTTGCTGCCGTTTGAAGTCGAAGTAAGTCTTCATTTAACCGCTCTAATACGCCTTCGTATAAGTCTTTTTCTAGTGCTAATGCTTTGCTTTTAGCACTGAGTACTTTATCTTCATAAGTCTTGAGTTCTGGAGTGATATAACGTTCTGCATTTTTAAGCGTTTGGCGACGAATGTAGTTTGCAGGAACCTGCATGGCATGAGATCGAGAAGTTTCGATGTAAAAACCATGTACCCGGTTGTAACCGACTTTTAGGGTATTAATTTTCGTGGCTTCTTTTTCACGAGCCTCTAATTGCCATAAAAAATCATCGCTGTTTTTTTCCAAAGCGCGTAACTCATCGAGTTCAGCGTTATAGCCAGAGGCAATCACACCACCATCTCTTATGAGAATCGGTGGGCTTTCAACAATAGCTGTTGTTAGCCACTTCTCAAGCGTTGTAAAACCTTCTAGACATGTTGCATAGTCCTTGAGTAATGTCGAGTAAGTCGGTAATAGTGAGTTTTTAATAGGACTCAGTTGTTGCAATGCATATGACAATTGAGCTAAATCACGCGGGCGCGCAGTTTTGAGCGCGACACGAGTTAAAATACGCTCGATATCGCCGATTCCTTTAAAGTTTAAGGGTTTAGTCTGTAGCTCTTCAATCGCATGTTGGCGCTCTTCTATTTGTAATGAATTAGTTAGCGGTGAAAGTAGCCATTTTTTAATACGTCGAGATCCCATCGCTGTCGATGCTTGATCTAAAAGTTGAAAGAGAGTGTTGCCTTTTCCAACTTGAATGGGAGTTAGAACTTCCAAATTTCGTTGCGTGATTGCATCTATTTCTAAGGAATCAAAGTGGTTGCGAACAGAGAGTTTTTGTAAATGATGGAGTTCATTTCTTTGGGTATACTGTAAATATTGCAGCAAGCAACCAGTGGCATTGATGGCAGTGAGATGATTTTCAATACCAAAACCGGTTAAATCACGAACCTTAAATTGCTGGCAAATAAGTCGCTTAGCTGCATCGGCTTCGAATTCCCAGGGCGGTCTTTGCTTAGTTGGCCAACAGGAGGATAGTTCCTCATAAAAGGGCGAAGATTCGCGAATCAAAATTTCAGCCGGTTGCAGTCGACTAAGCTCGGAAAGCAAGTTTGACTTTGAGTCGCAACTTTGAAGCTCGATCTCGCCAGTGGTTATGATCACAGAGGCTACGCCAATATGTTTAGGGTCGCTTTCGTCGATAACTACGAGAACCGGGTCTTGTTTGGCATCGAGTAAGGCTTCATCGCTGACGGTGCTGGGTGTCAGTATGCGTACAACATCACGCTCCATGGGACCCTTCCCGTTGATCGAGTCACCAACTTGCTCACAGATAGCAACCGACTCGCCCTGACGAATGAGACGGGCTAAGTAATTATCGACAGCATGATAGGGGACGCCGGCCATGGGGATGGCTTGGCCGCTACTTTTTCCACGGTGAGTGAGGGTGATATCAAGGAGTTTAGCTGCTTTCTTAGCATCATCAAAAAATAATTCATAGAAATCTCCCATCCGATAAAACACAAGCATATCTGGAAATTTTTCTTTTATGGAGAGATATTGTTGGATCATTGGCGTGTGTGCCATACTCTTCGTCCTGTCATCAATCAAATTGCCGCTATGGTATCAGAGAAAAGGGGGCTTATGAATTCTTATGAATCTGCAAGGAACGTATCGATTGAGTTGATAAAAAAAGGTCAAAAAATGGCTACTGTAGAATCCTGCACAGGTGGTGAAATAGCCTACACAGCTACGCGTTTGGTTGGTTCGTCGCAATGGTACGACGTTGGTTTCGTCACTTACTCTAATGAGGCAAAAATAAATGTGTTGGGAGTCAATCCGGAAACATTAAATCAATATACAGCAGTGAGTAAAGAAACGGTCATTGAAATGCTGTCGGGTGTATTTGAGCGCAGCTCTGCTGATTACGTACTGGCTGTTACAGGTGTAGCTGGTCCAAGCGGTGGAACGCTTGAAACTCCTCTGGGTCTTGTTTTTGTCGGTATTCAAGAAAGAAACAATATACCGAAAATTTATCGCCTTCGGATTAACTTGGATCGACACTCACTGCAACGTTTTGTGTCAAAATTTGCATACGAAGGTTTACTTAAGATACTGGTTTCAAGGGATCCATGAGATTAGCGATGGAAAGCGAGGAGCGTGACTTACGAGGTAACGTATCGAAAATTTCCACCCTGAAATGTTCACGGTCTGAAACGATTGACAAGGCTTTATAAGGTCATTAATATACCACTATGTACTAAATATATTCCTTGGGGGCTGATAATGATACACGCATTTGTTTTAAATAAAGAAAAAACCGGATTTCATACCGACTCTCTGCGAGGGCTAGTAAAGGATAATAGGCCTGCCCTGTTTGATAATGAAATTTTTTCTCAAATTAAAAACGCGAGAAGCAAAGAAGACGTTCTAAATGCATTAGAAAAGTTTAAAGGTTTAGAAAATGTTACTTTTGTAAATAGAAGCTATGAAATCACATTGAATCAGACTGATGATGTCCAGATGAGCTCAATTCAAGTTAGATTTTATACCTCTTCTCGCAGGTACGATGCATCACGACCTTCTTTTTTTCGCAAGGTAGAAGACCGATCTTCAACAATTGAGGAACTGATTGAGGATATTAATGCAGTAGTAAAAAGATGCTCTATCATGTAATCCAAAAATGGCTGCCTTTAATAAGCGAAAATTGTCAGATCTAGCTTGAGTGACTAGATCTAATCGCTTATTACTAGGCCGAACTCCGCGGTTAGAAACAATCCCCGGACTCCCTAAGAGCGATAAAAACGCTGTATTCGTCTTAAATTCCGATAGGTTACTTTTAGCTGCTCAGCTGCTTCTTCAGAACCTGTTGAATAATGCTCAATCTATCAGCTTTTCGCCACTCATAAGTAGAGTTTTCGGTTTCAAGGGATCCATGAAATTAGCGATGGAAAGCGGGGAGCGTGACTTACGAGGTAACGTATCGAAAATTTCGACCCTGAAATGTTCACGGTAGTAAATTTTTTAGGTACACGCTAAACTAGCTCGACGCCTGTAAACACGAGGGGATGAAAGATGGTTGATAAATCAAAAGAAAAAGAGTCAGCGCTTGAAATGGCGTTATCGCAGATTGAGCGGCAGTTTGGTAAAGGCTCAGTCATGCGCTTAGGGGATAATGAAATCAACCGTGAAATCGATGTTATTTCTACCGGTTCATTAGGGCTTGATATTGCATTAGGCGTTGGTGGTTTGCCAAAAGGCCGAGTGGTCGAAATTTATGGCCCAGAGTCTTCTGGTAAGACAACATTGACACTGCAAACCATTGCGGCTTGTCAAAAAGCAGGCGGTACAGCGGCATTCATTGATGCTGAGCATGCGCTGGACCCTATTTATGCAGAAAAATTAGGTGTTGATGTCGACAGTTTACTGGTGTCTCAGCCAGATACAGGCGAGCAAGCACTCGAGATCACAGATATGTTGGTCCGCTCTTCTGCCGTAGATATGCTTGTCATTGATTCTGTGGCAGCCTTAACACCTAAGGCAGAGATTGAAGGTGAAATGGGTGATTCGCATATGGGTTTACAGGCTCGTTTAATGTCACAAGCATTACGAAAATTAACAGCGAATATCAAACGATCCAATACATTAGTTATCTTTATTAATCAGATTAGAATGAAAATAGGTGTGATGTTTGGAAGCCCTGAAACAACAACCGGCGGAAACGCATTGAAATTTTATGCTTCTGTTCGATTAGATATTCGTCGTACAGGTGCGATTAAAAAAGGAGATGAGGTTTTAGGGAATGAAACTCGAGTAAAAGTGGTTAAAAATAAGGTTGCGCCTCCATTCAAGCAGGCGGACTTCGAAATTTTATATGGGCAGGGAATTTCTTTGCAAAGTGAGTTGGTTTTACTGGGTGTTGAGCATCAGATTATTGAAAAATCTGGCGCATGGTATAGCTACAAAGGTGATAAAATTGGTCAAGGTAAGGAAAATGTTCGTCAATTTTTATTGGATAATCCAGGGATTTCAGCTGAAATAGAGGCCCGTCTACGTGCGATTTTATTGCCACAAAAGATCACGAAAGAGACTTTAGCTGAGGTAGAGGAATCCGTGTAAGTTAACGTTCCCTAGGCTGCCGAAAAATGGACATTTTTACGTTTACTCGGAAATCCTGACCTTACGAAATAACAGATTACAGGTGATAAAATGTCGACTATTCGAACATGTCATGAAATTAGACAAGCTTTTGCAAAATACTTTACAGAAAAAGATCATGAGCTGGTTAATAGCAGTTCGTTAATTCCTGGGAATGACCCAACTCTGTTATTTACTAATGCTGGCATGGTTCAATTTAAAGAAGTTTTTTTGGCAACAAAAAAGGAATCTTATGATAAAGCCGTTTCCGTGCAGCGTTGTGTCAGAGCTGGAGGAAAACACAATGATTTGGAGAACGTCGGCTATACGGCGCGCCATCATACCTTTTTTGAAATGTTGGGTAACTTTAGTTTTGGAGCCTACTTTAAGCGAGAAGCTATTCAGTATGCCTGGAATTTTCTAACCCAAGTGCTAGAAATTGACCCAGGTAAACTATGGGTGACAGTTTATAAAGAAGACAAAGAAAGTGAAGAGATTTGGCTAAAAGAAGTAGGGCACAGTCCGAATCGATTTTCACGCTGTGGTGAGAAAGATAATTTTTGGCAGATGGGTGATACGGGACCCTGCGGTCCGTGCACCGAAATTTTTTATGACCATGGGCCAAAGATTGCTGGTGGTCCCCCTGGAAGTCCAGAAGAAGATGGCGATCGTTATGTTGAAATCTGGAATTTGGTGTTTATGCAGTATAACCGAGATAAATCAGGTCAGCTCCACGCATTGCCAAAGCCTTGTGTTGATACTGGAATGGGTTTGGAACGCATTGCTTCGGTTATGCAGGGCGTTGTCAACAACTACGAGATAGATTTGTTTCAGTTTTTACTGCGCTCTCTGGCCGAGATTATTGACTTTAAAGACATGACCCACGTATCTATGCGCGTTTTAGTCGATCACATTCGTTCAAGTTCTTTTTTGATTGCAGATGGAGTCACACCCTCGAATGAGGGCCGTGGTTATGTGTTGCGTCGAATTATTCGGCGGGCTGTCCGTCATGGTTATAAGTTGGGATCAAAAGAACCTTTTTTTTATCGCTTAGTCCCAGCATTAGTCTCTGCGATGGCTGATGCGTACCCACATATGCTGGCATCACAGTCACTGATTGAGCACGTGATTCGCAGTGAAGAAGAGCAATTCTTTAGAACCTTATTAAAGGGTATTAAAATATTGGATCAATCACTTGCCAAGTTGGGTGGTCAGATGTTACCCGGTGATTTAATTTTTACGTTATACGACACATTTGGTTTTCCACCGGATTTAACAGGAGATATTGCACGTGAACGCGGCTTGAGAATGGATATGGATGGTTTTGAAGCCTGTATGTCTGAGCAACGTGAGCAGTCGCAGCGTTCAAGCAGTTTTGGTTTAAATCAAACCCAGCATTTACATGTTATGGGTGAAACTGAGTTCGTTGGTTATGAGACGGATAAGTCTTTGGCCAATGTCATTGCCTTATTGCAAGATGAAAAACCTGTCGCAGAGCTATCGGCAGGCCAAGAAGGCATTGTTTTGATCGATAAAACACCTTTTTACGCAGAGTCTGGTGGTCAGGTCGGTGATACCGGTTATCTCTACTTCAAGTCAGGTAGTTTTCGTGTGAGAGATACACAAAAGCAGGGCGATATGTATTTACATCATGGCGAGATGGTGAAAGGACGCTTACAAATCGCAGATTCTCTTAGTGCTGAAGTTGATCGAAGTCGCTTAGATACTGCTAGAAATCATACAGCTACGCATTTAATGCATGAAGCGTTACGTCGCGTATTAGGGGAACACGTTCAACAAAAAGGCTCATTAGTGGACTCTAAGCGACTACGGTTTGATTTTTCACACTCAGGTGCTATGACAGATGACGAAATATTGGCAGTTGAGCATTTGGTGAATCAGCAAATTCGAGCGAATCATACAGCAATGACGCAAGAAATGTCACCAGAAAAAGCGAAAAAAGCAGGAGCCATTGCTTTATTTGGCGAGCGTTATGGGAAGATTATTCGAGTGCTGCAGTTAGGTGATTTTTCCACAGAAATATGTGGCGGAACGCACGTGGTAGCAACGGGTGAAATAGGGTTATTTAAAATAATTTCTGAATCTGCTTGCGCTTCTGGTGTTCGTCGTATTGAGGCAATAACGAGTTCAGCAGCGTTGGATTATGTGGTGAATCAGGAACGGTTGCTAAAGCAGGTTTCAGACCAACTTAAATCATCGATTAAAAATATTTTACCGCGCATAACCTCATTAATTGAAGAGTCTAGGAAGACAGAAAAAGAGTTGATTTTCCTCAAGCAAAAAATGATCGGCTATCAAATGGAAGGCTTGATCACGCAGGTTCTTTCGGTAAAAGGTGTTTCTGTTCTTGCTGCTACAGTTGATTTACCGGATGCAGATGCAGTGCGAGAGTTATTAGATAGATTGAAACAAAAGCTGAATAATGCAGCTATTCTATTAGCCACAGTCAGCGATGAAAAAGTAAAGTTGGTTTGTGGCGTTGCTAAAACAGTATTACCCTTTTTTACAGCCAGTGATTTATTGAAGTATGTAGCGACACAGATTGATGGGCATGGTGGTGGGAGACCTGATCTTGCCCAGGGTGGGGGTGACAATCCTGCAGTGCTGCCTTCAGCAATAAAGAGCGTGCCTAGTTGGGTTTTAGACAAGATAACAGTCAGCTTGTAGAGAGGGATTATCACTTGTCGAATTTAGTAATACAAAAATTTGGTGGAAGTTCAGTTGCTAGTATTGCTCGTATTCACCGCGTCGCCAGTATTATCCAGGATTCTTTAAAGAGGGGGCTGCAAATCGTTGCCGTTGTATCTGCGATGGGTGGTGAGACGAATCGATTGGATGCGATGGCCCGGGAAGTCGGTATTAGTTCAGGTGCTGAGTTAGATGTATTGTTATCATCTGGGGAGCAAGTGTCGGCTGCTTTATTGGCTATGGCACTGCAGCAGTTGGGTATCAAGGCGGCCTCTTTTTGTGGTCACCAGGTTCGTTTTTTGACCTCATCTGACCATCAAAATGCATGGATTGAGTCTGTTGAAACACAATCATTACAACAAGCGATAGATAGGGGTATTGTTCCAGTTGTTGCAGGTTTCCAAGGTGTCAATAAGGAAGGGGTCGTGACCACTTTTGGCCGGGGGGGGTCTGATTTAACAGCCGTTGCGTTAAGTGCAGCATTGCGGGCGCAGGAGTGTCAAATTTACACAGATACGGATGGGGTTTACACCGCTGATCCGCGTATTGTCTCTAATGCGCAAAAAATTTTGAAAATACCCCTCCCTTTGATGATGGAATATGCACAGGCGGGTGCAAAAATTTTGCAGCCTCGTTGTTTGGAATTGGCTATTAAAGAGTTTGTTCCGGTTCGTGTATTATCCAGTTATGGCGCTTTAGAGGGGACTTTGCTCACACCAGAAGAGGTAAGAGTGTCTGAGGGTGCTTTTGTGCAAGGTATTGCAACTATGGATGGATACAGCTCATTTCGATTATCGGATTTACCCCCAAGACGAGGTGCTGTTGCTTACTGTTTAGCAGCCTTGGGTGCTGCGGGTTTGCCACCGATTGAAATTTTGTGCTTAGGTGGAGCTGAGTTATTTTTCGCAGGTAAGTGGGAATTACCAGACTCTTCCTCTATTCACAGAGTGGTCGCTGAGCTGGGTTGTGCTTACTCGCGTCTAGAAACAGGATTAACCAAATTAACCGTTGTTGGCTGTGGCCTTACAAGTGATTCAGGTCTTTTTCAACAGTTGTGTAGCTTATTATCTAAGGAGGGAGTTGATCCTATCTCAATTTCAGCTAGCTCATCTCGAATAGAGTTATTATTGCTCATGAATCAAGCAGGCAGAGTTGCTCGTGCACTGCATGAGGGTTTGATTAAAACTGAAAAAGTAATTATGAATGAATAAGTTAGAGGCACTGTTCAAAACAACAGGGAATAAAAGATAGATTTTAAATATTTTAGAGTTTTTGCGTGCAAATTGATCATTTTTTTGATATTATTGCCAGGTTCTGTCCGTATGAGTTGTCTATAATGTAACTATGAACAGAGTTTTTAGGAATAAGGATTAGGAGAGGAAGTATGTTAATACTGACAAGACGTATTGGTGAGTCTGTTGTGATTGGTGATGATATCAAACTTACAGTGCTTGGCGTTAAAGGTAGTCAGGTTCGATTAGGAATAGATGCACCCAAAACAGTCTCTGTTCATAGGGAAGAGATCTATGAGCGTATTCAGGGTGAAGATAAATCGATGGATGATACATCGGAATTGACTGAGTAAAGCACTTATTAGACTAGATTAACTAAATATAGTGGTATTCATATTTATCGAGAATTTCTGGAGTTCTGTGTTTCCTTTTCGGAAGGTGGGTGGTATTATCCATGGCTTCCGGAGAGGTGGCCGAGTGGCTGAAGGCGCTCCCCTGCTAAGGGAGTATGGGGCTTAAACTCCATCGAGGGTTCGAATCCCTCTCTCTCCGCCAAAAATAAAAATGAAGTTATTTTTGCCTTTTTAAGAGTATTTATCTGTATATGTAAGAGCAGAGCAAGTAGATAAAACTCTAGTTGTGTCCATTCAATCTCAAAAGAGTACGGCTATACTAATTCTAAAAGTTAGCTTTAGGCGATTGAAATTTAATTAGGACAGGTCCCCCAGTTTTTAGCCGTAAAGTAAGCGATAAAGAGCGGGTAGAATTATTTCAAAGTCGAGTCATGTCTAATGATTCATCTTATTCGCTGAAAATGCCTGGCAGAATAAAGTGGTTGCAAACGTTGAATAATTCCCTTATCTTGTATGCCGTTGTGCGCCCGTAGCTCAGTTGGATAGAGTGTCTGGCTACGAACTAGAAGGTCGGAGGTTCAATTCCTTCCGGGCGCACCAACAAGACAAAAAATAGCTCTCATTGAGCCCTTTTTTCCTTTCCATTAGCCGATAAAAAAAAGATGACGAATAAGTCTATTTAACGAAAATATTTTTTTATTTTTTTATCCATTTGGCGACGTTTGAAGTCATTTATTCGATCAAGAAACAAAATCCCATTCAAATGATCGAGCTCATGTTGGATGCATTTCGCTAAAAATCCATCAGCATGAAATTCTTGTGGGCGACCATGACGGTCCAATGATGTTACATGAATTCTCTCGGCACGCTTTACTTTGGAGACAAATCCACCTCTCACCGACATGCAGCCTTCTTCTAGGTAAGTTTCCCCCGATTTGTCTATAATTTCTGGATTGACTAAGCAAAGCGGATTATTTTTTTGCTCTGAAAAATCAATCACAGTGATGCGTTTAGGTTCTGGGAAGTTTAATTGCGAGTGCGCTAATGCAGCACAATTGTCGGCAGCATAATGGGTTTCAAACATATCATCAATCATTTGGTTGATTTCAGATGTGATCGCATCTACAGGTGTTGCTATTTTGGATAGACGGGGATCGGGGTATTGTAAAATTTGAATGATCGCCATTATTTATGTCACCTGTCTTATTGCCGAGAAGAGGACTCGAACCTCCACGGGGTTGCCCCCACAAACACCTGAAGCTTGCGCGTCTACCAATTCCACCACCTCGGCTTACCTTCGTATTCTATGTAATGAGCCTCTTTAGGTCAAGGGCGCTACAATGGAAGGATTCATTTTGCCTCAGCCTGGATTGTATTTTTCACGAATGAATTACCTTTGAAGGGTCCCATCCAATACGGACTGAACTGATTGCAGCAATCCTTGCACTTGGCTACCCAGCCGTTCTTTGAGGTTTTTCTTTTTAAGATAGGTTACTTCATAGCTTATGTGGCTTTTTAATTTTTCAACGATATAATCGTCGCTGGTTTGCAGTTTATCGACTAACCCTAATTCCAATGCTTGTATACCATACCAATGCTCACCGGTAGCTACTTTATGTAAGTCTAGTTGAGGGCGTGAGTGTTTAACAAAATCTTTAAATAACGTGTGTGTTTCATTGAGCTCTTCTTGACATTTTTGACGTGCTTTGCTGTCATTTTCACCCAGCATGGTTAGCGTGCGTTTATACTCGCCTGCGGTGAGTAGCTCTACGTCGACGTTGTGTTTTTTAAGCCATTTATGAAAATTAGGCATTTGAAGGACAACACCAATAGAACCAATGATCGCAAAAGGTGCAGCAATAATTTTATCGGCAGTGACCGCCATCAAATAACCACCGCTTGCTGCTACTTGGTCAATAGCAATGGTTAGCGGTATCCCTGCTTCACGGATCCGTTGACATTGAGAGGCAGCTAAACCATAACGATGGACTAGTCCACCACCGCTGTTAATGCGGATCAGTACTTCATCTTTTTCTTTGCAAGCCAGCTGTATGACTGCAGTGATCTGATGACGTAGTTGCTCTACGTCGGTACATTTCATATCGCCATCAAAGTTAATGAGGTAAAGATGACTGGGATCGCTATTGTCTTTTGTGTTCGACTTCATTTTTTTGGCAAAATTTTTAGCTCCTTTTTTATCGACCTCAGCCAGTAGTGTCTGGTGCTGTTCATTCAGTTTTTGACTTAAGTTATCGAGTTTTATTTTTTCTGATCGGGTGGCTGATTTTTTAGTATTGGAAAAAATCACTAGAATACCTGTCAGTGCAAGTAAGATAATTATTAAAATGATAACAGCCTGAGCAGCGAATAGTGCTAAAGAGGAAAGAAAGTGCATCTTGGGTGTCTCCAATTTTAAAAAAGGTTACCATATTACGTTCGTAATTTATTATGGGCATTGTGTTTCATGTCATAGGTATGAAACTGAAGCCCTTCTATCGAGAGTATGAATCGAGCTGAGCCCACTGTAAAGTCGCCGTAGTAATTCCGGTGATAAGGTCATAAAAAATCAAGTACGCTTATATCTTCACTGTTTGAAAAAGGAGAGAACGTGAAAACAGTAATCATTGCATCTTGTATCAGTTTGAGTTTTTTATTCGGTGGTGGGGCTATGGCTGCTTCACACAAGACTAAGATTTCCCATTCGAAGGAAAAAGTGAGCCACAATGAAAAAAAAGAACGAATTTCAATCAATCACGCAGACGCTAAAGAATTGCAAAAATTACCTGGTGTTGGTGTAGCAACTGCTGACCGTATCGTCGCGTATCGCGAAAAGAACGGTGATTTTAAATCGGTTCAAGAGTTGCTAAAAATTCGAGGGATGAGTGCAAATAAATTGCAGGCTCTAGATAAGCAAGTGGGTTTATAGAAAAATCGATCAAATAACCCCGCAAAAAATAGTGTGGGGGTATTCATGCACAGAGTAACTTGAGACTAGCGTTAATGAACCTTTCAGTTTAAAGGTGAGCTGAAATGATAAATTCCTAATGATTCCGTAGAGATACGAATGCATGAGAAACTGCAGTGAGTTTTCTTTCTTATACTAGCTAAAACATCCGGCTTTTAGTCTTATAGGGAACTCATTAATCTGTCTTAGCATGATTACTTTATTGTATCGAAGTCAAAAGGGCTTGTGGAAACAAAATACGTTAAGTGAGCATTAGGTTCTTGTCAAAAAAGTCATCGACTTAATGCTTTGAAGGAGAGTTTTCTGTATAAAAGGAACATGAGATCCCAGCTGTAAAGGGGTAATGGCGGCTTTTCCGATAATAGACCTTCCGGTGTCACCGAAAATATTTTTTGTGTGTAGCCCCCATTTGTTATGGAAAACATAGGGCTTTCCATGAATGGATCCAATATATAGCATAACATGACCTTGAAGTCCGATGAGTGTTGAAAAAGGAATGCCGTATTTTGTGATATAAGCTAGCCGTTGATTTTCTGTTAACGAGGATAATTTTATCCTCAACCCAAACAAATTCTGTGCGTAAGAGCTTCGTGGAAGGTCTATTCCAAAATCAGAAAAAATAGATTGCATGGTTAAGGAACAGTCGCGCCAATACTGGTAACCACCCCAGCCATAGGGGTCTCCAGAAAGGTGATTGATTAATTGAGCCATGTTTTGATAGGTTGCTGGAAGAGGGAAGGGGCTGCTAGTGTTGTTGGGTGATGTTGCATAGCTGATAATGGCTTGCCTTTTTTCATTCGCGATTGGAATGAGCATCTGATTATGTTTAACGGGAAAAATGGAGCCGATGCGAGTCATGAATTGAAAAAAACCAGAATTATCTTTTATGGCAACATTGTCTTTAGTGATTGTAATATACTGACCCGTTTCATAACGTTTAATAAAGTTTGGATGAACAAAAGCGATATCTTTGCTAGAGACCCATCCCATGACGCTGGATGTTCGTATCAAAAGCCAGGCTCCATCGCGTGTAATTTGAATAATACCTACGGGTTGTCCAGCCCATAGAGAGTCTACTTGTAAAAGATCAAAGGGGTAACCATCTCCCCCATTGGCATAGTTAGCATAAGCAGGAGATTCTGTTGGAAGCTCACGTAACTGAGTGTTGGTTATTGTGATTCCACGACTCTCTTTATTCGGAAAAGCGTTTAAATCGATATCGTCTGAGATTTGCTTTAGCCAAGCTTGAGTATGTTTGTGATAGTTCATTCCCCAACTGGGTTTTTTCTCAAAGTTTTTAATGCATGCAGTTAAGTGGTATTTAATCACGTTAAGTGCATTAGGAGAGGGGGTTGTGTTCCAGGGCATAAAAAAATGGGCCAAAAATTTTTTTGTATATTTTTCTTGTATTTTTACAGGGATGAAGCGCTTATTACCTAGTTTAGAAGGGAAATAGTGTGTGCTATCCTGGTCTGTAGAGATATTCATTTCGGAGTGTAAAGCCAGTTTTTGAGAGCGTGCAAATAGAATGCCTAGCCCAAAGCTTGCAAGGAGTAAAAAGAAGAGAGTCATGAGAGTCCCTGATTTTTTAATATTCATTAATATAGATGCTGCATAAAAAGTGATATTGTACGATAAAGTCATGGGAAGGTCAATCTAAGACCAATCCCTTTAAG
>JBIKMG010000022.1:0-26635 GCA_044359385.1 Coxiellaceae bacterium | reverse complement strand
AAGATCATTTGGATGGATGGAAAAAAGCCGTCGTTTATGGAAAAACTGTGAAAGAAAAATTAATACGAGCTTACAGATGGTTGTATTGCGATTCGTTGGGCTATTGCTAAAAAGATTTTAAACAGGCTCTTAGGTTAGGTAGAGGCCTCGTTAAGCTCGATTGATAGCGACGTGGGACACCTAAAAACCGGGCACTGTTGAAAAAATATGTGTTAACCAAGTTTTATTCGGCGAGTAAGCAGCCTACACTGCCAAACCAAATAAACCACCGATAAATTTACTCTGATTTTTAATATCTTTTCCTACGCAGCGTATCTGTCCTTTTTGAATCATTCGCATAGCTTCCATTTTATCGAGAGTCTTTCTAGCAGTGGTAAATGACAGGTACCATTGTCTATAACGCCACTTTTATTGAGTGAATTTATAGTGGTTTCGATACTGTTATTTAAATATTTTATTGCGCGTAGTTTTTTTCCGGGCATGTTATTAGCAGCCTGTAGCTCACTCAATGAATGTGGAAAGGTCTGACTCTTGTCGACATTAATAACTGGCGGATCAACTATGTGGAAATTACCGAGCACCTTTTTAAAAATAGCTGCGCTGATTTTTTGTTTCGGTGCCTGCTTAACATCCAATAAAGCGTATTACCGTTCTTATCAATGGCCCCGTAAAAGCAGTGCCATTTCCTCTTTATTTTTATATATGTCTCATCACGCTTCCATTTTCAATGGTTTTTCGATATTTTTGTTAACCATTTTTAAAATCTCAACGTAAACTTAGCCTCAGGATAGCAATATCGCCTATTTTTGCAACAGTGCCTTCAAAAAGGTCAAGTTCGTGAGGTTGGAAAACAGATGGCGAAAAAAAATTTATCCATCGTATTTTTGGTTTAGCTGCCTAAGCGGGCATGTATTCTCAAAAAATCGACTTAAATATATTCTTGCAACAGTGTCAGCGCCGGAATCTGTCACTTTTTACTGGGCTGAATATTTTCTTGAAGGTAAGCAGGGGAGAGGTCGGCGCCATTTTCCCAGCAGATAGTACCAATATCAGGATTAATAGTTACGCGTGAAAAGAAGGCTTTATCTTTTAGTTGTTCAAAAACAGCGTTAAACGGCACAAGTTTGGATATATCTACATTTCCTTCGCTACCATCAGAAAACCTTAAGTGCAGTGTATAGTCTCTTAATGCTTCAACTTGAATGACATCAGCATGGCAATACTTCAATCTCATTGCAATTACTCCAGTGGTGCAATCGGTTTGAGAATCTCTAATTTCTCTGCTAACTTCCAATCATCCATCAGCTCTTGCTGATGCTGGCTTGCCCACTCAATAACCAGCCCAAATACTTTCGGCGGTAGTTTGCCATCTAGTAATGCAAGATCTTTTTTATAATCATTATAGCGCACATGAAAATGCGGCGGGTTATGATCCCTGTAATACATGGCAATAATAATTCCAAGAAATCGACTAATCTCAGGCATCTGGCTTTCCTTTAAACAACAGCAGAGCAGCTAAAAGTAGTATAGTGGAGGTAGTAAATACAATCCATATTTCCGATTATTCTTGTCAGGGCTGTCCCATATAATAAAGTAGCAGGCATTGCCATTGATTCCACTCGACTAAAAAGGTTTGGTCGAGATGAGTGGCATCAACAAAAGCATAAAATATAGTTCAAAAGAAGCTCGCGTAAGCTACATGTTTATTTTTATATATGTCTCATCACGCTTCCATGAGTCACAGGTCTGTTTAAGATGGCACTTTATACGTTTGGTTATTTCTGGTGCGTACTCTTGCACCCAGCGATAAATGGTCGAACGATTTAAAGAAAGGCGGCGTTCTTGTACTATCTCCTGAAGATCATCGTAAGACAAGGCATAACGGCAGTGCCAACCAAAGAATTAGTTTACCGACAGGGTGGTTCCATTTTCAATGGTTTTTCGATATTTTTGTACTTTTTGTTAGCCATTTTTAAAATCTCAACGTAAACTTAGCCTGAGGATAGCAATATCCCCTATTTCTGAAACAGTGCCGATCCGCCTCAGCAGTTTTCGATGAGTCAATAGGGGCTGTTTGGATATTCTGTTTTGAAGCAGGGTAAGAGAGACGAGGGTACAGCAGGATGAAGGCAAAACACTTAGAGATTCCGTATTTTGATGCCCAGACAGTGCTTCCTGGTTTGTCCAAAGAGCCCGGCCTTATCTTTTTAGATAGTGCCAATCATTCTCATCCGCTGGAGAACACAAATCGCTACAGCTACATCTGTTATCGCCCGATCGACTATTTGTATTTAAAAAATGCGGTACTTGATGAGTCACCCTTCGCATCTCTTCAGTGCAAATTAAAGGCGTTTCCTCAAACTCCAGAGGAAAGCATTCCCCCTTTTCAAGGGGGAGCGATGGGCTGTTTTTCCTATGATTTGTGCCATTATTTTGAGAAAATTCCTAGGGTTAAACACGATAAAGTGAATTTCCCCGACATGCTGGTAGGTATCTATGATGTCGTCGTATCTTTTGATCATCGCTTAAAAAAAAGCTGGATTGTTTCAACAGGCTACCCGCATTACGATCAGAAAACGCGGATGAAAAACGCAGAATATCGCTTGCAACAAGTGTATGCTGAGATAGTTGCTGCACAATCCCAAACAACGCTCGCGCCTGTTGTGGGTAAAAAAATGCGATCCAACTTTTCCAAACAGGCCTATGAGCAAGCGGTCAGCCACGCTAGGCAGTATATTTTAGCGGGCGATATTTTCGAAGTTAATTTATCGCAACAGTTTCACGCAAAACTGGATTCACCAGAAGAGGCGATGGGTTTGTATTTGCAGTTAAGACAAACAAACCCAGCCCCTTTTTCTGCGTATTTAAAATTCGATGAGTTTGTTTTGGCTTCTGCATCACCGGAACGGTTTTTGAAAGTTAAAAATAGGCAGGTGGAATCTAGACCAATTAAAGGCACGATTGCAGTTTCTAAAGACTGGGCTGAAAATGAAAAAAATAAGAATGCCTTGTTAAATAGCGAAAAAGATCGCGCAGAAAACACGATGATTGTTGATTTAATGCGAAATGATTTTTCTCGTGTTTGCGAACCAAACAGTGTCGTTGTCGAAAAATTATGTGGACTGGAAACGTACGAAGCTGTTCATCATCTCGTTTCTGTTATTCGGGGTACACTACAGGATAATAAAGACGCGATTGACTTACTAGCGGTTTCATTTCCCGGCGGATCGATTACTGGCGCCCCAAAAATTCGTGCGATGCAAATTATTTCAGAGCTAGAGCGTCGTCCCAGGGGGCCGCATTATGGTTCCGTCGGATATATCAGTTTTTCGGGTGACATGGACACGTCTATTTTAATTAGAAGCTTTGCTATCGAAGGAACGGATGTTACGTTACAAGCAGGCGGTGCAATCACGCTCGATTCCGATCCGAGCTTAGAATACGAAGAAAGCCTATTAAAAGCGGCGAGCTGTCAAAAAGCATTAGAGTGCTCACTGTGAAGGTTTTAATTATCGACAACTACGATTCTTTTGTCTTTAATCTAGAGCGTTATGCGCTAAAGCTCCATGCGACGACTCATGTTTATCGCAACGATACGATAACATTAGCTGATATTGAGAACTTGAATCCTTCCCACATTATTTTATCACCCGGGCCCTGTACGCCAAATGAAGCGGGCATTTGTTTAGACATTGTGAAAAAACTAACGGGATCTATTCCCATCTTAGGTATTTGCTTAGGAAATCAGGTCATTGGGCAAGCGCTTGGCGGCTCTGTTGTGCGAGCAAAAAAACCGATGCATGGAAAATCGTCCGCCATCTTTCACGATGGCACCGGGCTTTTTAAAAACTTAAGTGATCCGATAACAGCAGGTCGGTATCACTCGTTGGTTGTCTCACGCGAAAATTTGCCATCTAGCTTATCTGTTTGTGCTTGGTCCACAGAAAATGAAATCATGGCGCTTTCTTGGGAAAAAAAGGCGTTGTATGGTTTACAGTTTCATCCAGAGTCGGTATTAACAGAAACGGGATTTAAAATGCTGCAATTATTTTTGCAGCCAAGCCATCTGCCCTAATGGCACTTCATCCGGCTACCGTCAAGGAAAAATTTTTATTTAGTGAGAGTTGAAGTTGTTGGGGATGCTCGCAATCCCCGCATGAATTACGGGTAAAATAGGATGCCAACGGGCATCACGCTGACAGACGTCTCGTACATAGCGCAGAGTCCTCGGTAGCGCGCTTAAGTAAAGCGACTGCCCTTTTTTGACTAAATGTACAAACAACCCCAAGCATTTTAAATGGCGTTGTAAACTGACCTCGTCAAACGCTTGTTTGAAGTCTGAAAAACGCTGGAAATGGCTTCTCCACAAGGCAGAGTCTTGAAAAAATAACCGCAACCAATGATTTATTTCATGATCAGGCCAATCGATATAACAATCTCGAAGCAGAGAAACAATATCGTAGGCCATTGGTGCATAAAAGGCAGACTGAAAGTCGAGTACGCCGATCTCCTGAGAGTCTAGACACATCAAGTTGGCTGCATGAAAATCACGATGTGCCAAACCAAATGGTTGAGCGACAACAGATTCAGATAGAAGCTCAATGGCTCGCTCAATCGCGGCTAGGTCCCAACGTTCATGTTGAGACAAAGCAGGTACAAAGTCATGGAGTAAGCGCATGGACTCACGCTTGGCAAACGCATAATCCATCTTAGGCAGCAAAGGAGAAAAATCGCCCGCTCTTTGTAATTGAAGTAGCACCTGCCAAGCTTTTTGATACCATTGTGTTGCCAGTTCTGGTTTTTGTAAAAGCGTTTCCAACAAACGACGATCACCAAAATCCTCGGTGATCAACCATCCCTGCGTTAGGTCGCTAGCGATAACAAAGGGTACTCGTAGCCCAAGCCCGAGTAGCAAGCTGGCTACCTGGACAAACTCGCGAGCACTCTCCACCTCCTGACTAGCGTCCATTAATATCCAAGAGTTGTTTGCTCTCACGAATCGAAAATACTGCCTGAAGCTAGCCGCTTGCTCCAGAGCAAAACACGCACAGTCTTCACCCAGCTCAGACAGAGCCCACAAAACAGACGGTTGTTGATACTTTGTTGCTGACATCATTTCCTCACAGGCAGATCCCAGGGTTACTCTAGCTGAAAAAAATCAGCAAAAGTAGCGAAATGAGCTTAAAACGCGTAATATGATGCCCGAATCGCCACGCTTGGCGAATAAGGTGGATCGTTAGGAAACCTTCAGTTTTGAAATACGCTAAGGGGCCACATGCATCACCCAATAAAACTTCTGAGCATTTACCTGGCTTTTGCTACCGGTTTTGCCTGGGCTGCTGAGTCGGCTAGCATCTTGCCAGATTCCTTATCGAATCAACAACGTCAAGCCACGATTGCCTCTTTGCTAAATTGGAAAAACACCCCAGGTGCTAATTTATGCAATGGCACCTACGGTCAACCTAAGCGCCTAGACGGCACCGCCGCGCCTTCCGGCTTCGATCAAGAAACAACGATCACATCCAAAGGACCTAATTTTTTAAAGTTAAACGGGATGAGCCGGTTAACAAATAACATTATCGTTAAGCAGATTGGACGTGAAGTGCATGCTGACCGGGCAGCGATTTACCGAAATAAGGCCGGTGAAATTACCCAGATTGAATTAACCGGTAACGTTCACCTATATGAAAATGGCGAACATCTCGTTACCGATCATTTGAAAGTTGAATTGCCATCAGAAAAGTTACGCGCAACTACGGTGGTGTATCATCTTTCAAATAGGAAAGAAGCGCAGCGCAATGTCTCAGAATCCTTCGGGACCGCTCGCGATGTACGAGAAGACAGGCCCGGTGTGACTACCTATGAAGCAGCCACGTACTCGACGTGCCGACCAATCGACCCAACATGGACTATTCAAGCGAGTCGATTAGAGCTTGACCGAAATCAAGGAATCGGTACCGTCCATAACGGCGTGCTAAAAATAAAAGGAATTCCCGTTTTACCGTTACCGTATTTGGAATTTCCAATCGATAAGCGACGTCGAACGGGTATCTTGGCGCCAACGTATGCACAGGAAAGTTCTGATGGTATTGTGGGACAAAAAAGCATTAGCAACGTTATCTTCACACTACCGTTGTATTTGAATTTAGCGGATAACTACGATGATCTCATGACATTCAATGAGTGGAGTAAGCGAGGGTTGCTGATTAATAATCAATTTCGTTATCTTAATCGTTACTTCAAATCCAACGTGGGTTTTGATTGGATAGCGCACGACAGTTTGGCCAATGAAGAACGTGCCTATGGTATTTCTACGGTGAGCCAGGATACCTACTTCCCTGCCAGTGTCAAAGCCAGCTACCTTAGGGATTTAAATAAGCTAACATCTGACCGATGGCGTATTTATTCGAATACCGACCTAGATTATAACGATCGTTGGAAAGCAAACGTCGCAATTAATGCGGTGAGTGATGCGTATTATTTTCGCGACTATTCCGAAACGGGCCCGACCCCATACAATTTATTGCGAAGCAATTTTTTACTTAACTATATCGGAAACCATTGGCAAGATAGTTTATTGGTTGAAAGCTATCAATCGATACATCGATTTGATCAGCTAGATTATAATGTTCAAACGCCGTATTCGCGTCAACCGGAATTAACCTTTTCGGGTTTTTATGGTAATTGGCTTAATTCCCCGTTGGATTTTTCGCTAACGGGGCAGCTCGATAATTTTGTATATCAGGATTCGTTTAACACGACTCTTCCTCAAGGTTCACGTGAGCACCTGCGAGCAGCGCTAGCCTACCCTATCTATCTGCGCGGTGGATCGATTACGCCGAGTGTCTATGCAGATTTACGGAGCTATCAGATAACGAAAAATGCAACCGGTTATGAACCCAACAAAAGTTATGTTGTCCCGATCACGGATCTTGATGCGCAATGGACGTGGGACAGCCCGTTTTATTTTTTGAGTCATTCTATGCGAAATGAATTTAGCTTACACGCCTACTATGTGTACATTCCAACGGTAGATCAGGACAGTACACCCAACTTCGATAGTTATTTACTGCCCTATAATTACACGCAATTATTCACGCCAAATCGCTACACCGGCTATGATAAGCTGAGCAATGCCAACCAAGTTAGCCTCGGTATGCACGATGGATTTATTGACGCAGAAACGGGGAGTGAGCTCGCTTCTGTTAACATCGGGATAGCCAACGCATTTGTGGAACCTGAGGTCTGCTTGATTCCAGGTTGTGTGTTGCCAGAAAATCATTTATCGCCGCTAGTGACTGACGTCAGTTACGCGTTGCTCACTCACTGGACCGCAACAGCGTCCGCCGCTTGGAATCTAACAGAAAAAAATGCGCATGCGTTGAATAATGCAGTCGCAGGCATAACCTATAACAACGGTCGACAGGGACTTTTTTCGGTGACTTATTCCTATGCACCTGAACTTGAGAATGGAGCGACAACTACGCCACAAAGCTTCTGGTTGCCAACCAGTGTTAGTAACAGCGTTAATGTTGGCGCACAATGGATATTATCAGATCGATTTCGCGTTATGGGTTATTTGACACATGATTTTGTTTATGATCGTTCCAATCTAGGTTTTGTTGGCATAGAATACGATGCTTGCTGTTGGCGTATCAAGCTGGTTTATCAACGCTTATGGGATTCTACACAATACGCAAGTGATGGCAGCGTTGTGAAAAATACCTATCAGGGGCGAGTGTTATTCACGCTTGAATTGAAAGGTTTAGGGGAGACTGGGGCGGTTGGAGACAGAGGTACCATGCAGTCTGTCCTTGCAAATTTACCGGGTTATGATTCCAAAGAATAGGAGAGAAGATGCGATTTTCAAAATTTGTTTTAGGTGCCGCATTGTTGATGTGCTACATGATTGGCAACATGGCAACAGCACACCCCCAGCTGCCAAAACCCGAAGCGACGCCCTTGCAAGAGCTAGATGAAATTGTGGCTCGTGTTAACGGGGAAATTATAACGCAAACCGAATTTTCTACCGCTTACCAGATTACCCGTGAGCAACAAATCGCAGCACAAGCAAACTTCATGCCTGCGGTAACGGATAAAAAACTCAAAGCCATCGTTTTGGAGCAATTGATCGCTCAGAAGATACAGCTCCAAATGGCAAAGCAGCAGGGCATCACCGTCAGTGATGAACAGCTGGATTCAGCGATTGATCATATTGCAAAAGAGCATCAGGTAACCACCGCTCAGCTCTATGAAGAGGTAGAAAAAACAGGCTTATCCAAAGCAACATACCGTAAACAAATTCGCAATCAACTCGTCATCATGACCTTGCAGCGAGGTGTGGTGGGCGGTCAAGCAATGGTGACACCGGCTGAAACGAAAGCGTATCAAGAGGCTCACAGCGCTAATGTTTATCAGGTGGGCGATATTCTTATTCCGCTAAGCAACGAGCCCTCTCAACACACGCTCGATCAGGCCTCTAAAAAAGCAGAAGAAATCAAGCAAGCGCTTAGTCAATCCAAAAATTTCCTGGATACGGCTAATAAATATGCGCCGAATAACCACACCGTTTTAGATTGGAGTCCATTAACGGACCTGCCGGATGTCTTCGCTAATACGATTCAAGCCACGCGCGTCAACGATGCAGCAGGACCTGTGCGTGCGCAAAATGGATTGCATGTTTTATATTTGCTGGGGAAAAAGAAAAACACCCAGGCGCTGCCGGAGAAGCAAGTAGAAATGATGCTTTACCAAGAAAAAGCAGAAAAAATTATTTCACCTTGGTTGAAAAAACTGAGGGATACCTCAGATATTCAAATTATAGGCTCGGTTTAATGCACCCTATTGCCATCACACCGGGTGAGCCTGCAGGAATCGGACCAGATACCGTTCTTGAAGTGACTCAGAATTGGCAAGGTGCACCGTTGGTTGTTATTGCAGATCCTGAGCTTATGCAAGAGCGTGCAACTTGCTTAGGGTTTAGTTGTAACTGGCCCCTCTACGTGGAGGGAGTTGTCAGCCCCGTTTCCATTGTGCCTGTGCCACGTGCTATGTCGACAAAACTAGGCGAGCCAAACCCAGCTAACGCAGCTTATGTGTTGAAAACGTTATTAAAAGCAGCGAATGGTTGTTTGAATAATGCATTTTCTGCCTGGGTCACAGGGCCTGTTCATAAGGAAGTGATTAATCAATCCGGGATATCCTTTCCAGGACATACCGATTTTTTAGCAGAGTTGACTGCAACTCCGTGCACGGTCATGACCTTTCTGACGGATTTTTGCCCGGTGGGCTTGATGACAACACACTTACCTTTGAGAGCAGTACCCGCTGCGATTACCCAAGAGCGAGTGATAGAAACTGCTCGCACATTATGGCAAGGCATACAAACGTACTTCGGTATTAGCGATCCTCACTTAGCTATTTGTGGCTTAAATCCTCATGCAGGTGAAGGTGGTCATCTGGGTAAAGAAGAAATTGAAATCATGATTCCAGCTATCGAAAAGCTGCGTGCACAAGGATATCGCATCACCGGTCCTTGCAGTGCAGATTCCTTATTTTCAAGTGGTAACCGTGTGCTATACGATGCGATTTTATCGCCCTACCACGATCAGGCGCTACCAGCAGTTAAGGCGTTAGGTTTTGGTGAAGGGGTTCAACTGTCTATAGGCTTGCCGTTTTTGCGTCTATCGGTTGATCATGGAACAGCGCTTGATCTGGCTGGAACAGGCAGGGCTAACAGCAGAAGTTTATTAAAAGCGATAGAATACGCGGAAATTCTCAGAATAAAAAAAAGGGATTACCGTGAGTAAGCGCTATGCCTTTATCGCAAAAAAAAAATGGGGTCAGCATTTTCTATCAGACTCACGAGTCCTGCATTCCTTGATAAATGCGGTTCATCCTCAAACGGATGAGCAGTTCATTGAGATTGGGCCAGGGCCAGGTATCTTAACAGAGCCACTCGCCAAAATTGTGAGCGTCCTTCACTTAGTTGAAATTGACAATGACTGGGCCGGATTTTTAAAAGAACAATATAGTCAGCAACCACAGGTGATTTTGCATCACTGTGATGTGCTGACGTTTAACTGGCAATCCCTAGAAAATGCCAAACCGTGGCGACTGGTAGGCAATTTGCCTTACAATATTTCAACCCCCCTGTTATTTCATATTTTTGCACACGTAGAGTCGTTCAGTGACATGCATTTTGTGTTACAAAATGAAGTGGCTAATCGTCTGGCTGCTCCCGTTGGAAGTAAAAACTATGGACGATTGTCCGTAATGGCACAGTACCATTGTCAAGCACAATCGCTTTTATTTATCCCACCGGAGGCATTCGACCCACCTCCGAAAGTAGACTCAGCGTTGATTCGTTTAATCCCGAGAAAACAAAAAAAGGTGACAGCGAAAGATGTCATCCAATTAACGGATCTCGTGCGAGAAGCATTTACATTTCGAAGAAAAACACTGAGTAATGCGCTTAAAAAATACTTTAGTGCAGAAGAACTCAAGCAGCAGGGCATTGATCCGACATGGCGTCCACAAAACATCACGGTTGATCAATATGTCTGTTTATCAAATGTGCTTTCATTGAAAAAAACGGATTAACCTCAAGAAGGATTAAAAATCAGTGGTGATTTCGTCCCTCGTGTTGCTTGAAACTGGGAGGTGATGTGTGGCAAGATTCCATCCATGGAACGTAATGACAGGGAGATTCGATGAGAAAAACGTTAGCTACCCTAGCTCTTGGCTCAGGCTTGTTGTTTTCTATGGCGAGTCACGGCGCAATTCAACGTTGTGTGACACCAACCGATGGGAACTGGGCAGCCTATTGTACGTGCTTTATTGAACAAGCGGTTAACGCCTGTCAATCTTGTTCTGAGGTTATTCATGGTGTTTGTACCGCATCTTGGCTTAAAAAAAGCCTTCATCACACGTCTCCTTCGCTTATTTCTACCCAGTGCGCTAATCAAATAACCGCGGATAAAGACAACAACTGTATTGCTCCAGGAACGACTCAAGAGATGTGCGAGCAGTCTATCAATGACTATTTAGACAATTGCAACGATTGAATGACGAGTTCCGCTCTTTTCGATGCAGTGGGTTTTCATCTAGGAAGTGGCGCTTGTTGACACGATATTCGCGAAAAATCCGCGCTTTTATACTCACGGGTAATTTCTGGCACAGATGGAGTCGAGTCTTCACGCTGTGTGCACTTAGCCTGTATTTCGCACAAGTTTGTACCGCTTCTGTTGCATTGGAGCCCTTCATGAGGCAGCGCTTATCTTCAGGGGTCTTATTAGCTTGGGGAACAACGAATTGGACGCTGTTATCTGCTTACTGCCAAGGCGATCAAACGTGTTTAAATACCATGTCAGCCTCTGCGCCGATCGGAGCACAAGACAGCGGATTCGTTTGGGGCTTAAAACTGGGTTATCAACTGGAAGAAAATTTTGGAATAGAGGCTACCTACCGTCGGTTTCATGAAACGATTATTAATTTTGGTAGATGGAGCTTTTATGATGCACTCCCTCCGGATACGCCGAGTCAAATTGCGTCTTCTGTTTATGCCTACTCACTGATGGGTAAATTTTTTGCCCCTATTTCGAGTAGTCATTTTTATGTGTACGCTTCAGCGGGCCCGACAGTTACGCACCGTAAGGATATTTTAACGGATCGTTCACATGTTAATTTGTCATTTGGTTTAGGGCTGGGTCGTATTTTTTTCGATTCGCTACAAGCAGAGATTGCTTTTTTTTACGCGACGGGTTTTGATCACAGCACCATAACACCTGCTGAATCGTACACCCCATTTTTATTGAGTTTGGGTATAGAACTGAGTTATCGATTTTAAAAATAAAAAAGGAAGGGTTGTGAAAAATAACATGGAATATGATTTGACAAGGGAATTACTCAAAGAGCGTAAGCGCTCGCGTCGCTGGAAAAACGGCCGCTTTTTTGGCTGGATCGCTATTCTACTGATTTATACAGTATTTCTTTTTGGTGGCTCATCAGAACCCCACGCAGCCATTCAGTCGGGCAAGTATGTCTCCTTGGTTGAAATCTCAGGGCCTATCATGCCGCACTCAGCTAATTCGGCAGATACCTTAGGTGATGCGTTGCAAAAAGCGTTTGCAGATAATCGCTCCAAAGGCGTGCTTTTATTAATGAATTCACCAGGCGGAGCCGCTGTTCAATCGGTTCTTATTCACGACCAGATACTTCGCCTTAAAAAAGAATACAAAAAAAAAGTAGTGGTAGTTGCGCAAGATAGCCTAGCATCAGGCGCTTACTTGATTGCAGTGGCTGCGGATAAAATTTATGTCAATGCATCCACCGTGACGGGCTCTATCGGTGTTGTGATGAGTGGCTTTGGTTTCACCGAAGTGATGAAAAAAGTCGGTGTGACTCGTCGCCTCTTTACTGCAGGCAAATATAAAGACCGCTTGGATCCGTATGAGCCTGTTAATCCCATTGACAAAGCAAAAATTCAGTCGGTATTGGATAAGATCCATGCGCAATTTATTCAGGCTGTGAAACAAGGCCGTGGAAAACGATTAGACTTGACCAATTCCGATTTGTTTACCGGTGATTTCTGGGTAGGCAGTGAGGCAGTTAAGTTAGGCTTGGCAGATGGGACTAAGGATCTGTGGAGCTCGATGAAGACGGAATTTAATGTCACACACTATCGAGACTACACCCCGAAACAGTCGATTATGACGACCCTGATGCATGGCGTTAGTGAGGAGCTCAGTATGCAATTAAACGAGTCGTCTTTCGTACAGGCTTCGTTGGCGTAGTCATGTGTAGAAATTTTGAGTGAATTACATGGGTTTTTCGAGCGTCCTTTTCTTTCGGTGTATAGGGGACCCTAGATCATGAGTATCTATTTGTTGGGAGATATCCAAGGTTGTTGGAAATCGCTGAAAGCGTTGCTAAAGGAAATAAATTACCGACCGGGGCAGGACCAGCTTGGTTTTGTTGGCGATGTACTTAACCGCGGGCCACATTCATCGGATGTGATGCATTTTATCATGGATTTGAATGACCCGTTATTTGTGCTGGGTAACCACGAGATGTATTTTATAATGACTGCCCGTGGTCATATTCCTCCGGATCGTTACAGCCATACTTTGACTAAGCTTTTCAATGCACCCGATTGCGCTGACATGGTTAATTGGTTGATGCGCAAGCCGTTGGTACAACCAATTCCCCTGCTGCCTGGTCTAATGGTGCATGCTGGTATTCCGCCGCAGTGGTCAGTAGAAGAAGCTATTCGCCACTCAGATGAATTTCAAGTAGTTATGCAAAGCAGTGATGCAGATGCCTTCTTAGCAGTTTGCTTTGGAGACCAACCGGATTGCTGGGCCCCTTCGCATATGGGCCATGATCGTGTTCGTTATATCGTCAATGCACTGACCCGTATTCGATTTTGCACAAGGGAGGGGCGCTTAGATTTTATCGAAAAAGGAGCTACCCACCCAGAGGACAGACACCTTAAACCGTGGTTTGAATGGCGAAAGCCTGATTCCATGCCGCTTTATTTTGGGCACTGGGCAAAACTTCAGGGAAACTGCAGCCGTCCAAACACGTTTGCATTGGATACTGCTTGTGTACAGGGCGGCAGATTGACAGCTATCCGAATTGAAGATCACCGATTATTTAGCGTAAAACAAGCGGAATAAATTAAAATGAGCGATACCGTAGTAGGACAAAAACCCCACGGCAATCGTAGAAATGGGGCCTCTAGCCGTTCGTTCTGTCTGGATTGCCTCGCTCTACTCGCAGGGAGTGTTTTGTAAGCCCGACGAAGCAATCCACATAAAAATAAAATCGGACACAAATAACAGCTAAAAAATAGAGGTCCGAAGAGTCTTAAAAAATGAGTTTGCGAGGTTCGTATCAATAATGGTCGGAAAGAAGAAACCCGCTTTTGATCCGTTGTATCAACGTCATACTGAACCTCCTAAGAGTGAAGACTCTGCCTAGACTGAAACTCTGACGCAGTTTCTAATGACAGAGGAGGGTTCGGCTCAGATTGCTGTGTTTTAAAAATTGAATTCGCCATCGAAGAGCGAGACAAGGCCTCTTGCACAACCACAGACCGTTCTGCCAAATCAAAATATCCTCTGTCGTATGCACGTCCAAAAATATTCACCCAACGAGGACGGATAGTAAGCCGTGCTTGAAAATGATCGAATGTAGGCGATTGGCTTAGCTCTTGAGCTGCTTGCTCCCATCGAAGCAACTCTTGTACTTGATCTTCACAGGCACGAATCGCTAGCGATCTTCTCTCGCTTTCTACCCGTCTGAAAATGGAACCTGCGAATTGAGATTGCGATAAAATAGCTCGAATAATGACCGACTGCATTAACAAATGAGAAACACCTCCCTTCGCTGTCTCTTGAAAAAGCGCATTCCAAAGCCACTCGATATCACCCTCTGTTCTGGGGTGATGGTGTCGATGCACTTTGCTCAAGCCTCGAACACCGAACTCCCATCGCAATAATTCGGCTGCTTGCTTTTCCACCCGATGAATCGCACTGACACAATCTTTTCTTAACCCCTCTGTAGCTTTTGTTGCTCCCTCGCTAGATTCAGCTAACCGAGTCTTCATGAGCCGATCAAAGTCTGCAGAAATAACCGAATTTTTTCTGATCACCCCGAACGCAATAGATTGGACTTCTTCACTGATCTGACTAATGCACTTTCTTAATTCAAGTATCTCTAACGCGTGCTGTCTAATTTCAGGTTGCTGCTGGTTCTCACTGACGAGTCTTATACCATCGACAATTGTGAATATTAAGTCGTTGGTAAGGGCCATTAACGCATGACGTGCGGTCCTATCGGGGAACTTAAGCAAGCTATTAATGGCCATGAGAGTTGCTAACTTAATCAATCTTCGCCTTTCCCCTAAAAATCCTTTTGCAAACTCTACGTTAAACCGAGCGACCGCTAACCAACCTTCTGCCCCTAAGACTTGCTTTTTCGTTGCTTCCATTCGTGCCTTTACTGCTTCGAGAGACGCTTTGCGTTTTTGTATTTCTTGAAGGGCCTTGATGTCTCTTGTTTCAACTTCTTGAGGTGGTTTAGCAGAGGCATCTGCAATCCGTCTTTTGAATAACTCCAGTGTTGCCTTTTTTTCTTCCAGACATTTTTTTGTTTCTTGTGCTTTTTTTTGTCTCTGTTCTTCCATATCTTTTTCTCTTTCTTGCGCTTCTTTTCGCCTCTGTGGTTCCAGATATTTTTCTCTTTCTTGTTCCTGTCGCTTCCTCAAGTTAACACGTCTCATCCCATCAGCACTCATAAAACAGGCAAACCATTTTTTAGAGTAAGAAAAGTGCATGATAAGCACGGGTAAAAATGACCGCTGATACGCATCTTCAATGGGCTCTGATTGAAGTGTTGTAAACAAGTACCGTTGACTCAGTAAATAAGAGAAAAGTTCACGATCTGCAAGGCTAGGACCTTTCGTTATGAAACGCTTCCACCCAGAAAGACGAGCGCGCGCTTTTTCTTTTTCGCTGATCTCTTGCATAAAGCGAGCAATGGCCTCTGAGGTCATTAGATCTGCTTGATACGCTATCGTACGTCTTACTCGAGCTGTGCCAAAGAAATGAGATTTTCGACCCAATTGCTCCGACTCTTTTTGTATCACAGGAAGTGCACGCCTGTACTGCGCTTCAATCGCCTCATCACTCATAACCGCAGGCCATCTCTGTGACCTCTGGGGCGAAAACCAGCTTTTGATTCGCTCTATGAAAGTCATATTGAACCTCCTAAGGATGATTGTTTCGACTTAATTCAGCCGCTTCGTCTTGCGCGTCGCTGCTATTTGTTGTCTCGCTATCACTCGAGGCATGAGCGGGGGCAAAAATGCTATTAATTTCAGCTCGTGCAGCCGGTTGAGAAGCGATGATGTCACGAACTTCCGGACGATGCTGATTTTGATGTCTTCCTTCTTGATCACCCTCTTGATTAGTAGGCTCTCCCACTGGCTGAAGGGCAGGAGCAGGAGCACCTTCAATTTCAAACTGAGGCTGTCTTAATTGAGTAATTTGCTGCAGACCACTCTCATCAGCCGGTAATAATCCACGTTGCATCAGATATAGTGTCTGAGCTCGTAAAGCTGTTTGCATCTGTTCTCGAAGTAACTCCATTTCCCTTCGAGCACGTTCTTGGGCTACTTTCGCCTCTTCTCGAAGAAGTGCAATCTCTTCTTGAGCTCGTTTTTGAGCCATTTCAGACTCTCTTTGCCTATCTGCCGTGATTTTTTTCACATCAATCTCGCTTCTATATGTTACACGATCGTCAACAGAAACTCTGTTTTCGCCAGGCAATAAAATCTGCTCTCTTAGCCGTTGCGCCTCTTTATACTCGGGTGTTGAAAAAATAGCTAACGTTGCTTTCAAAATAACAGCCCGTAATTTTTCTAGATTAACAGCGCATAATTCGCCGGGCAACATTTGTGGCGTTTGAATAGAAATACCCAAATAGCCCCATATGCCCACTAATTTGTCGAAAATCGGGGAGTTTGAAATCGTTTCTTTATTGGCGACACCCAGATAAAGCGATAAAATCAAGCGACGAAAAAGGGCCTTAACCAACAAACCATCTCTTTCTTCGTAATAACTTAATGCACTTACTTGGGTCATGCTCCTCACTCGCTCTAACAAGCGAGTGACCTGTTGAGATAACCAATCAGCATTTCCTGGTGACTCAAATAACTGCTTAGCGCCACTGAGCAAGGCAAAAACTCTCCACCTCTCCACCTGCTCAGGTGTTCCCTCCGCCCCTCTTGAGATAGCATCATATGCGCGAGCCAATACTTGAATACCATCGACTCGAAAATCAACACAAGCCCCCTCATTTAATAGATGTAGAACGGATGGCTCGCTATGACTAGCGAAGTAGAGTAATGTGCTTTTATTGCTGAAACCCACGTCATAAAGTCCTTGTAAATACGCTTCAGTTACCCGTGTTCCCTGGTACAAAACGAAAAGCTGATGAAAATTGATGATGGCATCCGCATCGGCATGACCCGGGGCTAATCTGACCAATGTGTCTCTGCGTCTCCTTTTTTCCTCACTTTTTTGATCTATCAGCAAAGAAATTTCATTTTCTGCTGCATCAATAGCTCTTTCGTCTTTCCTTGCGATTTGGGCAAATTTATCTCGCATAGTGATAAGTCTTCTGAGTATTCCTCGAAGCTCTTCTTTCGCAGCTTCTCGTCGCACTTCTGCAGAGTTGATTTTCTGTAAGGGCTCCAGCCATTCTGTCAAAAGACCTTGAAGATGCGGTGCAACATCAAGCCCCAGTATTAACTTATCTTGTTCTGTTAACTCTTTCGGATCGCCGACGACATTGACTTTGTTAGCTCTGAGTAAAATATCTTTTACGGCCTCTTTGGCGTAGGAATGAAGATATTCGATTAAAAATTCAATCTGGTCTCGAAGTTCAGCGATTGTTCTCACTGGAATTCGACTGCCTGATTCCGCGCAAGATTTTTGCACAAGAGCAATCAATTTACTCAACGGATTCATAGCTTGCATCTCGTGGAGCTGCTGGTATCTCAGCAAATATCTTTTTTTGGCCTCTAAATAGGCTATCTTCGAACAGATGACATGGCAGCGACTGTACAGTGCTTTTGCAACAGACTCTTGACTCTCTTCTTGCGCACCTGGTTGTGCTCCGTTGAAGCGAGCTAAGGCTTCCGTTAACGTTTGCGTTAAATTTTGACGCTTTTTTTCAAGACGTATTGACAGATCTTCGACCTGATCTGTTAATTTATCGGAGATTCGCTTAAAAGCCTGATCTGAATCTTCACGCAGATCAAGCGGCTCCCCTTGTTTTAAGGGCTCTCTTCTGGGGTCGACCATCACACTGGTTAACTTCTCTCTTGGGGCTTGTCGAACCCACTCCTGATTGAGGTATGCTCTCGGACTTTCATTGCATGCCCGCCAAAGAGCTAGAAGAGTCACCGCCGGAATCTGTGCACGAGTCAACCTATAAGGCTCGAGGTGGGTAATACTTACATCGCCCACACGCCACATTTCAGCGTATGCCCTGCTCCCTAGCGTGTCAGTGACTAACGCACTGAAGTTTTGACGATAATGTATAGCTATATCCCGAACAAACTGCCCTAGACACGCCTCAATTTCTACCAGGCTATGTATCGGAAATTGGATAATCTCTCTCCCAGGCAGTGCTCCTGCGCACAAATAATTTTTCTGATCAAAAGGCAGTAAAAACCCTTGAATTAGTGATATGAGGTAATTAACCAATCTTTCTCTTTGGCCAGAAAAAATGCCTTGAATCTTTTGAGTTGTTCTATTGCGATGAGATACACTCATCGCAAAATGGCCTTTAAAAGAATCGGGAACAAAGTCTTCCACGTCATCATGATCTAAAGCATCGAGTCGTGAGCATCGAGTCGTGCTTTTAAGTAAGACGTCAGTTCTTCATGTAACGTTTCATTCGTGACTTGCGATAACGCAAAGCGTGCTGGATCCATCATCGTCTGATTCCTTTTATGGGATTGAAACCCATAGTCTAGGGCTGTGTGCTAGGGCTTACTACCGTATAATTCTTAAGAGAATATTTGTTGGTTAATATAGATTCAGCAGTAATGGTGGGCTTTAAACCCCTCATGCTTCTCTTCACAAACCAGTCAGGTCAGAGCCATAACAAAATGGGTGTATACTGAGCTATTCCCGAGCAAAAATAAAATGCGCTTTTAAACGGAGTGCGGCATCTTGGTTGAATAATCTTTTTTTTATGGTAGGATCCTTCTTCCTGTCTGGGCTACCAGATGACCCAGCTTAGAATAATTGTTTTTTAGAAAGATAAGGTTAACCATGAAAATAATACCCGCAGCGCTTGTTACGTTATTCAGTTCTTTTGCACCTTTCGCTTTTGCTGCAGTTGGTCCGAATGCCAAGCCAATTTGTTCGTACAGTGGAAATTTTGCATCACCTAACAAGAAAGCGAATCCAGACATAAAAAACGGTGATCCGTTAAACGATCCCGTATTAAATTATTGTGTCGGAGGTTCTGATTGCAGCCCCTTTAATTACAAGCCGTATGTACAAAGCTATTCGGGTTATGGTCCGCTGAGTTGGACTCGGTATAATCCCGCTACCGGTTATTATGACAACAAGAGTCAGCAAGTATGGGCTACCTGTAATGAGGGAGATAAAAGCCAGTGTGATGGTTATTGGGTTTTTCATAGCGGTGATGGTGCCGGGATTGAGGATGATTGTGTCGGCGACATTAGTTATACAGAGCGCATGGGTCGTCGATTGGGAGTGGCAGAGGATACTACCGCCCGCTCACTGCAGTCTTGGTGTCGTTCAGATAAAAATGGTAGAACCAATAGCCCGATTTGTTTCTTTGTTCATCCGGGTTCTAAAGAGTATTATTCAGATTATGCTGCAGGTTGGATTTCCTACGGTAATGGTGGCTGGGGCACGCTGTCTGAGAGCTCAATGGCATCGGCAGCGAGTGGTGGCTGGAACAAAACAGTTCAAAAAAGCATTATGGATTTAATCAATGATACGAATCAAAATCCGTGGGCTAACGATGCGTCTAATATTCAGCTCATTATTTTTCCTTGGGTATGTGCTCGAGATGGAAGAAAAGATGGGAACAATTTTTCTTATCCAACGCTGACTGAACAGCAGGGGCATAAGTGCTACGCCGACAATGAGCCGGGCAGTAATGGTTGGCCGCCTGTCATGGAAATCTATTCAATGAAGCCAGAAGTGGTTGAGATCAATGGAAAAAGCACGTCTATTTTAGATGCTATCGAGTGGACATACGATAGCGATATGCAAGCGACAGATAAACCACGTTATCAAAAGCAATTCAAGCTGTATAAATGTGAACAGGGCGATAAATGTCCTGACTGGAAATAAAAAAGCGAGGGCTGTTTTTCAAAAATGACCGTTTTTAGGTTGACGCAAAGTGGCTATCAATTCGTTCATACCGAACAAACGCATAGCGGTATTTATTTTTTTGATCTGCCGCATGTGTTTCGCGATGCGTTTCCTTCCATTGTTTAGGTGGTAACGGAGGGAAGTAACGGTCGCCTTCAAATGAGTGATCGATTTCGGTGAGTAACACCTGATCTGCGATTGCTAGTGTTTGCTCATAAATTTGCATACCACCGATGACCATAACAAGGGGCCTATCCGAAGCGAACTGCAATGCAGCTTCAATGCTTGCAAAAGCAGTGCACCCAGGATGCTGCCAATTGATTTTTCGCGTCACGACAAAATGCTCGCGACCCGGTAGCACATGAGGCAAGCTGTCGAAGGTTGTTCTGCCCATTATCATCGGATGATTCGCTGTCATGCGCTTAAAGTAGGCGAAGTCTGCAGGCAGGTGCCAAGGCATGGCACCCTCTTTTCCAATAACTCGATTTTTCGCCATTGCAGCGATTAGGATCAGTTGCACACATGCCTCACAAATATTATGATCACCACCGGGCGACAACCAGTTTAGCAAGGACACAGGATGAATGACAACTTAACGAAGCCTAAATCGTCTTTATTGAAAATTGGCCAATACGTTCTTTTTGGCATTTTTTTTCTAACGAGTACAACAACAACTGCCTTTGCAGTCAGTGTGAATGAAGGATTGCGTCAAGGTCTGTACCCAGAGTATCCATTAATTAATTACGAAAAAGTGGCTGATCCTGCATTGGTTAAACGTGGAGAGTACTTGGCAAAAGCAGGCGATTGTATTGCCTGTCACACGGCTGAGCATAGCGATAAAGTGTTTGCAGGTGGGCTGGAGTTTGCTTCTCCATTGGGAAAGCTATACACACCCAATATCAGCTCGGACAAAAAATATGGAATTGGTGGATGGACAGAAAAACAGTTTGCTAAAGCGGTTCACGATGGTGTTAGTCCGAAGGGTTCATTTTATTATCCAGCCTTTCCTTATCGAAATTACAACAACCTAAGTGATGCAGATATAAAAGCATTGTATGCTTATTTTCAAGCGATTCCTGCGTACTCGGTAGAGAATCAAAAAAATCACATGATGTTTCCAATTAACTGGCGTTTTTTGCAGTTGGGTTGGCGCATCCTGTTTTTTTACCCGTACAAAACAGGCCCCTATAAACCAGACATGAAAAAATCAGAGGCTTGGAATCGAGGTAAATATCTCGTTGAGGGATTAGGACACTGTGATATGTGTCACACCAAATCTTATTACTTGTTCTCACCTGAACTCACATTGGCTGCGCCTATTCGTAAATATAATCTGGCAGGTGCTAACATCGTTGGTGGTTACCGAGCCCCCGATATTACGAGTCGCTTAATGAAAGAGGCAACCCTTTCAGAGATTACCTCTGTTTTTCTCAAAGACGAATTGATCGGTGGTGGGAAGATAGCGCAACCCCCGATGCTTGAGGTGAATCATGATAGTTTAAGTCACTTAACACATAAGGATTTGGAGGACATTGGTGTTTACCTCAAAACAGTAAAAAGCAAAGTCCCGCCGATGCCCTCATCATCGGGTAGTGATGCAGGAGAGGGTGTGTACTCCACTTATTGCGCAGCTTGCCATTCCACAGGTGCTGGTGGTGCACCTAAATTTGGTGATAAAACAGCCTGGGATCCGCTAATTAAACAGGGTATGAACGTATTGTACACAAATGCGATGAACGGTATTGGTGGGATGCCACGTAAGGGTAACTGCAATAGCTGTAGTCCGACTCAAATCCAAGAGGCAGTCGATTATATCGTCAACCAGACACAATCTGCTACGGCATCTTCTGCTCCAGTGATTAAGCCGATGAAGCGCTTAACCATGGCTGATGGTAAGGACACCTACACTAAATATTGTTCAGCTTGTCATAATCCGGGGACTAGCTATCCAGATGCGCCTATAATGGGTAACTCCGTTGTTTGGAATAAGCTGCTTATGCAAGGTATGGATCAACTTATCTTTCATACCTTAAAGGGTTACGGTGGAATGGCTTCTAAAGGCGGTTGCACGCGTTGTACGGATGAAGCGGTGATTGTTGCGATCAAATATATGTTGAGTCAAAGCAATGTCCAAGGCAACTATGAACTATGGTAAAAATCAATCACGTTAGGACTTAAAAATGAATAACGACAGCAATGCAGCTGCGAAATATTATATTCCAGAACCCAGTTATTGGCCGATTCTCGGCTCGATTGCGGTGTTCTTCACACTGATGGGAGCTGCCCACTGGATTCATAAGGACGCAAGTGGTCCCTATTTATTTGGCTTTGGTTTTATGCTGCTTTTGGTGATGTTATTTGGTTGGTTCGGCAAGGTTATTCGTGAAAACCAAAAAGGCCTATTAAGTCATGCGCAAGTGGAGCGGACATTTCGTTATGCCATGATGTGGTTTATTTTTTCAGAAGTCATGTTTTTCTTCGCCTTCTTTGGTGCTTTGTTTTATGTCCGAGTTTTCAACTTAGATTGGCTGGGTGGTGTCACACAGCATGGCTTTTTCACCCACATTTTATTGTGGCCGGGCTTTCACTACAGCTGGCCTTTGCTAATTAACCCAAACAACAATGCGTTTATAGGTCCCAAAGAAGTGATGGAAACGTGGCATATTCCGTTGCTCAATACCATCTTGCTGCTGACCAGTGGTTTGACCTTAACCGTTGCACATGCGGCGTTGATAAAAAACAAACGTGGAACGATGTTGATTTTTCAACTACTGACAGTGTTGCTAGGTATCGCCTTCTTGCGTATGCAAGTGATGGAATATGGCATGGCCTATCTGGATAAAGGCTTGAAGTTAGGGGCGGGTATTTATGGCTCTACTTTTTTTATTTTAACGGGCTTTCATATGATGCATGTAACGTTAGGTACGATCATGTTAATTGTCATTTTCTTTCGTATGGCGCGACGTCATTTTACACAGGACAATCACTTTGCTTTTGAAGCAACCGCTTGGTATTGGCATTTTGTCGATGTTGTTTGGTTACTCTTATTTATTTTTGTGTATTGGATTTAGCGGTGTTTTATTTAGATTACCAACTGGATGATTTCTCTGCTGCACATCGATTGGTAAAGGGTTATGAAGGCCCTTGTGCGGATTTACATGGCCACAACTATCAAGTGAGTGTTAAGATTGCTGCAAAAGATTTGCAACAACACGACATGCTGGTCGATTTCTCGGATATTAAACGCGTTTGCAATCAGTGGATCAAAAAGCATTTAGATCACGGGACTCTTGTTTGCACGCAAGATGAAGCGCTCTTTGCGTTTCTTACATTACACCAGCAAAAACACTTTGTCTTTCCAGATGAGGCCAATACCACCTGTGAATCTTTGAGCCAAGTTGTATTTTATGCGCTTAAAAAAGAAATGGATCAATGCGCTTTATTCGCCAAACGAACACGCTTAGTCTCAGTCACCATTAATGAAAGTCCGCGGGCGAGTGCATGCTATTGCCCGGATGAAAAGTGAAGGCCTAAAAGCAGGGTATCAGATCGTTGCCTCAAAAACGGCATCTCCTAATCCTAAGTGGTGAAAGGTAACTAGATTTTCAAAACAGGGATACTGCCCGGTATCGTATTGTTGAAGGCAAGACCGACTGAAAAAAGATGTAACTGACGGTTATGAGCAGATGATTCTGTTAAGGCTTCAGCCAACGACCGCTCTCTATCCGCGTGTAATGAAATCATTTCGGGTACGTCACATATCGATGCTTGATAATCTTCCGTATATGTATTTCCTTTTGTTGCAAAAATAGCCTCATAATAAAGATTTTCTTCTTGTCGCCAGTGTTTAACCTGCTGAATGGCTCGAGCAATAACGCGATACTCTTCTGCTTGTTGAGGTGATAATGTGGATTGTTCACTCCCCAGCGCTTCTTTAATCTTTCCTTCCATTTGATCGATCACATTATCCATAATGCGCTCAATACCTGAAGCTGATTGTCGAGAAGCCTTTTCTTCCTGATAAATACGGGCTAAGTCATGATTAACAAAGTGTCGGAGAAATGTTTCATATCGATTAAATTTCAATCCATTTTCGTTCTGGATCCTGGTTAGCTTTGCAAATGCTTCACTCGCTGTCTGATTATCCCACCCAGTGCAGGCAACAGAAACCCCTGCTTCATTGGTATAATCTTTCGTGCAAACAGAATGTTCGCCACGAGCAACCCCCGCTTCATAAACTAAAGCGCCATCCGGTAGCTCAGGCCCTAAATGAAGAATCAGATGTAAAAAACACTGAAAAGTCTGATAATTATTTCCGTGATGTTCCAACAAAACAACGGTATGCGAACCGGGACTAACCGCTCCTTGAAAACCGAATTGTGAGCAGTCTATTGGCTTGATGCCAGTGTTTTTTGCCTCAGGGCAAGCCCCTAAAAGAGCGAGTGAGAAAGCGGATATTATACGACTAAGCATAAAAATTACCGATGGCTAAAAATTCATAATTTGTCTAGTTTACAACGGTTCGGTAGCATAGGGTATTATTTTCTTCGCGAAAAGGAGCCTGGTTATGTCGGATAGCGGACCCCCTAAAAAATGGAATCAATCTGAACTTGGGAAAAAGGTGGCATATGATTCTTCCTATAATCCCCAACGCCTTTTTTCAATTCCTCGAAGGGATAAACGTCGTGAAATGGGCATTGATCCCTTGCACCTCCCATTTTCAGGTTTTGATTGTTGGAACCACTACGAAGTATCTTGGCTGAATAAAAAAGGCAAACCCTTGGTCGCTACGGCTGAAATTTATTACGATTGTTGCTCTGATTTCATGATTGAATCCAAATCAATGAAGCTTTACTTCAACTCGTTGAATCATTCGAAATTTGATTCGGTTAAGGACGTGACAGAAACGATTAGGGCCGATATAAGCCAGGCGATTGATTCTGATGTGACTGTCTTTGTTCATCCGCTTAGGGATTCTAAAAGCCCTCCTTCTCGGTGGGAGAAATTAAAGGGAGAATGCATAGATGATTTAGATATCGAGTGCAATACCTATCTGGTGGAACCGAGTTACCTATCTAGCAGCGATGAAGTCGTCACAGAAATACTGTATTCAGACTTATTAAAATCGAACTGCCTGGTAACGAACCAACCCGACTGGGGCAGCGTACAGATTAGTTATACAGGTCATAAAATTGATCGAGAAGGGCTTTTAAAATACCTAATTTCTTTTCGCAATCACGCGGAATTCCATGAGCCATGTATGGAACGAATTTTTAGGGATATCATGCAATACTGCAAGCCTCTCGAGCTGACTGTCTATGGGCGTTACACGCGCCGTGGTGGTCTCGATATTAACCCCTATCGATCAACAAAAGCCTGGGATATTCGGGGGATGAATTATCGACTGATCAGACAATAGAGTCCTTGCATAACTCCACCTTGTGGAGGCTTTCAGTCCCCCATGTGCAAAACGACTCGATTAGGCTTTATCGAGATAAATCCCTTTCTTTTCCAAATTATGTCAGCGAATAAAAATCGTGTTACCGGGGGATGATTGCTGTTATTTTCTGCTGTCAATTCTTGTCTGGTATGATTGTTAGGGTATCGGCCTACAAAATTCTTCTTGGGATTGATCTTTGCCAAAAAGAAAGAAGTCTCATTAATTCGTGGGGTGATGCAAGAGCGCGAGTGAAAAAATACGGGACTTAAATATCAATATTTTCAGCAGCTAGCGCATTTGCTTCGATAAATTCACGACGAGGCTCTACCAGATCGCCCATGAGGCGTGAAAACATTTCATCAGCGTGCACAGCATCCTCAACATTAACAACCATCATGCGGCGTGTATCAGGATCCATCGTGGTTTCCCACAGTTGGTCAGGGTTCATTTCACCAAGACCTTTATAGCGTTGTATGCTTAAGCCTTTTTTCGCAGAGCTAAATAGCCAGTCCACCAGTTCATGGATGTCACGGACAAGCGCTTTTCGTTCGCCTCTGACGATATGTGAGCCGCTATTAAACAAATGTTGAATATGGGCCTGGCAGTCAGCAATGTTCCGATAGTCCATGCAACGAAGCAGCTCGGTTGTTAACATAACCTGTGATGGAATGCCATGTTGCGTGAAAGTAAAAACAGGACGAAAGAGCGTGTTATCTGCATTGATATCGATATCTGAACGAACTTGTATGCCCGTTTTTTCTGCAATACGCGATAGATCAGCTGTGAAAGCATCGAGCCATTCGCTAACGACCGCTAAGTTATGGAGTGACTCAACAGATAGCGGAGTTGATATTAACCACTGCGCAAGCAAAACATCAGGCATGCGTTTACCCAAGCGGGCCATACTGCGTTTTGCCTTTAGATATTTGCCAACCGCTGTTTCCAAAGCAGACTCGGAAATAGCTGGTGCGCCTTCTGTTGGGTGAAATTTCGCACCCTCAATCGCTAGATGCAATAAGTACTGGTCTAAGTCGAGATCATCTTTAATATATTCTTCTTGCTTGCCTTTTTTTACTTTGTAAAGTGGAGGCATTGCAATGTAAATATGTCCGCGAGTCACCAATTCAGGCATTTGGCGATAAAAAAAAGTGAGCAAAAGTGTACGAATATGTGACCCATCCACGTCGGCATCCGTCATGATGATAATGCGGTGGTAGCGTAATTTATTCGGATCGTACTCTTCTTTTCCGATTCCACAACCCAA
>JBIKMG010000021.1:0-27072 GCA_044359385.1 Coxiellaceae bacterium | reverse complement strand
CGTTGAGCAAAACAACCTTTTCGATATTTAGATTTTTAAAATGAATAAGCATTAAAACACGGATGCAGAAAGGGCAGTGTTCGTAGTAAAATAGTTTCATAATTCATTCCTGGGTGATCCCATTGGTCGATAAGCAAGTGTTTTTGGGTGAATATAGAAATCCCCATTTAAGGCTAAACGCTGAGTTTGAGTCGTTCCCAATAGTAAGTATACCACCGAATTGAATCACCAACAGAACGTTCCATTTCTGCATGGGCAAGCACAGTTTTAGGTGGGTTGAAAGTGGGGTTGGTTTGTTTTTCGAGGGGCATTAATGCCATCGCTTTGCTATTGGTTGGAGAGTAATCCTGTATGTTAGCAATTTGGGCAGATATTTTCGCACTCATAATGAAATTAATAAACTTCATTGCAGCTGTAGGGTGGGGAGCATGAGCGGAAACGGCAACGCAATCAATCCACATGACAAATTTTTCTGGGTAAATAAAGTGAATGTGGGGATTCTCTTTTTGTACTTGAAGCGTTTCTCCGTTCCAGTTCATCCCTAAATGGATGTCCTCATCCAAAAATAAATTATTAGCCGATACCGTATTGATAACCTTTACATTGGGCATTAATTTTTTCAGTAAAAAGTAGGCTTTTTTAATGTGTTCTTTATTGCGGTCATTGATAGAGTAGCCTAACTTAATTAATGCGATATTAAACATTTCTCGCTCATCATCTAGAAGTAACAATTGATTTTTGTATTTAGGATTCCAAAGATCACCCCATTTTTTCAGGTCCGCCTTACGATAGTATTGATCGTTGTAAACAATTCCTGTGGCACCCCAAATGTAGGGTAGGGTGTACGTATTGTGTGGGTCAAATGGTTGTCCCATCAGAGCCGGTTTTAACTCTTTGCTATTGGGAATAAGTGACTTATTGAGAGGGAGTAGCATACCCTCTTGGGCCATTTTTTCGACATAAAAACTGCTAGGAAAAATCACATCATAACCCACATTGGGGTTTCCTTTAAGTTTTGCATACATGGCTTCGTTGCTATCGTATTGAGCGTAGTT
Organism: Coxiellaceae bacterium; assembly: GCA_044359385.1. Classification (GTDB taxonomy): domain Bacteria; phylum Pseudomonadota; class Gammaproteobacteria; order JAJRRL01; family JAJRRL01; genus JBIKMG01. The sequence continues at coordinate 26,017 of JBIKMG010000021.1, read as the reverse complement.
AACTTGAATGCCCGTTTCTTGGGTAAATTCGGTTAAGACAGAGTCAGGCATGTAGTTGGACCAGTTATACACGTTAACGACTTCAGAAAATGCATAGAGTGGAGTGAGAAATAAAATACAAATGAATAGTCGTTTCATATTGTACTCCGTTTCCGTATACGTTGGGAAAATAAGACGAGAATTAAAGTGGTAATGAATAAAATGCTACATAAGGCATTTATTTCTGGATTGGCTCCGAGTCGTGCCATCGCATAAATTTTTAAGGGTAAAATTTGAAAACTAGGGCCGCTTACGAAATAACTAATCACAACGTCATCCAGGGATAAAGCAAAACTCATGAGTCCTCCCATCCAAATTCCCGGTTTTAAAGCGGGTAGTAATACACGAAAAACAGCTTGTGTATCACTGGCACCTAAATCGGTTGCAGCTTCTAATAAGTGTGGGTTCAGTTCACGATAGCTTGCTGTCACGGTGACAAATACAAAAGGCAAGCAAAAGCTTGTGTGCGCAATCAGGAGTGTCCAAAACCCAAAAGGGATTGATAGCAAGCGAAAAAAAGCTAAAAAGGCAACGGCTAAAATTAAATCAGGGATCATGATCAGTAAGAATAGAAGACCTGACCAGGCTGCTTTACCGGGAGTGCGATAACGTTGAAAGCAAATAGTTGTTAGGGTACCTAAGATAACGGCTAACAGAGAGACTAGGAGCGCCAGTAAAAAAGAGTGTCCGACAATTTTGAGTAAAGCAGCATCGTGTATGAGTTGAGCATACCACTCCCAACTAAATCCACGCCAAATGAGAGAGTGTGTCGAATTGTTAAATGAAAAAACGAGTACGACAATAATGGGGGTATAGAGGAATAGATAAACCAGGCTCATGTAACTGCGTTTTGCGAGTTTGCTCATGTGTTACCTCCGGTCTAAATGGCGGTATAGCCACATCAGTAGTAACAAAGCAATGCTTAAAGTGACGCTCGTCGCAGCTGCCCCTGGCCAATTGTGAATAACCAATAGCTGTGTCTCAATTAAATTTCCAAGAAGTAGACCACGAGCGCCGCCTAATAGAACAGGAATATAGAATAGGGTCATTGTGGGTAAAAAAACCAGCAAGATACCGGAGGCTAAGCCGCTTCGAGACATCGGAAGGATGACCTTCCAAAACCGTTGCCAACCATTGGCCCCTAAGTCAATAGCAGCTTCCAATACACGGGTGTCTAGTTTTTCTAAACTGGCATAAAGCGGCATGATCATAAAAGGTAGTAACGTGTAAATCATGCCAAAGATAACGGCTGAAGGGACGTAAAGCATTTGTAACGGTTGATGAATCAGTCCTAGGGCCATGAGTATGCTGTTAATTAACCCCTTTGCTTTTAGTAGGGTCATTGTTGCATAAATGCGAATGAGAACGCTTGTCCAAAAGGGAATGATTAACATCAAAAGAGCGATGTTTTGGTAGCGAATATTCATCCGTGCGATAAAATAAGCCATCGGAAATCCCAGTAGCAAACAAAAAAAAGTAGTGATGCATGCTAACCACAAGGATTGTAACGCGATTTTTGCATATAAAGGGTCTATTAAGTCGAGGTAATTGGACAGCGTAAATCGCCAGTGAAATAAAACATGTTCACCTGGCTGCAGAAAACTCAAGCCGAGAATCAGCAACAAAGGAACTGCGCCAAAAAGTGAGAGCCAGAGTAGAACAGTGGTGTGTGATAGCCGAGCTAAACTTTTGTATTTATGGATCAACGAGGACTACCTCCCATCCTGGTTGCCACGTTAAGATAACTTCTTCATCACGGCTATAAACTAATTTATGGTCATCTTCATTAAAGAACTCAGTGACGGCTAGTCGTTGTCCAGTTTTAAGTCTGACAATTAAATCGAGAGTTGAGCCTTTATAAATGATTTCCTCAACGATGCCAGGTAAGCGATTGAGTTTCTCTTTCGGTACTTCATTGTATCCCCAGGCTTCCATATCCTCAGGACGAATCACCACATTGACTTTCATGCCGATAGGGAGAGAATCTTTTATGGTAAAAACCAAATTTAGGTCCTTTAGTTGAAGTCCATTTTCTGTGACCACAGCCTCTAAAATATTAGTTTCGCCTATAAATTTTGCAACAAATAGGTTTTCAGGTTGTTCATAGAGTTCGCGAGGGGTACCTACTTGCTCAATGGATCCATGACTCATAACAACGATTCGGTCAGAGAGTGTCAGGGCTTCCTCTTGATCATGAGTGACAAGGATAAAGGTGATGTCTAATTCACGCTGGAGTTTTTTAAGTTCGAGTCGCATTTGCTTTCGCAGGCTATAGTCTAGTGCGCTCAGTGGTTCATCTAGCAGAAGGATAAGGGGTTTTAAAACAATGGCTCGAGCAATGGCGACACGTTGTTGTTGGCCACCACTTAATTTTACGGGTTTTTTATCTGCGTGTTCCCACATATTAACGCGGCGTAGAGCTTCTTCTATCCGTTTTTTACGTTCAGGCAAGGGAACTTTGGCACAGACCAAGCCAAAGCCAACGTTATCATGTACGCTTAAGTGAGGGAATAACGCATATTGTTGGAAGACAACATGTAAGGGCCTATCTGCAGGACAGAGTGTTGTCGAGTCTTTCCCTTGAATGAGAACAGATCCGCTGTCTGCAAATTCAAGGCCGGCAATAATTCGCAGTAGTGTTGTTTTGCCACATCCGGATGGGCCTAATAGTGTTAAGAATTCACCGCGGTTAACAGTTAAGTTGATGTTGTTTAGAACCGGGCTATCGGAAAAAGATTTTGTAATTTCTTGGCAGTTGAGGATATCCATGGCGCCCCTTAATCTTCGTCAGGTACATCCTCTGGCTCACCAGTTGCAATTTCAGCCTCTAGTTTTGCTAAGGTATTAATAACATGAGTATCGCGAGCACGGTATTTAACCGATAAGTATAAGCTAACTAGGCTAAATGCCGCCACGATAAGAAAGTCCCATCCAAAAGAAATGGTATTCGTACCACCGCCAAAGTTTCCATAGTATGAAACTAGGCTTAGGCAGATTAAATAGGGCCATAACCAAATAGATGCCCGCCAATTCATGTGTACGCTGCGCGGACGTTTAGAGAAAATTCGGTAAATTATAAAAAGTAGAACGGAAATAGCCAGTGCAATCCCGAGTTTTTTAACTGTGTGCCAACCTGTCCAGTAGACGATTAAAGTACAAATATAAAAAGCAATAAAGGACCAAATTTTAATACAGGGGAGCATGAAGCTCCGAGGATAATTGGGTAATTGGTAGCGAAGTGAGAGACAGCAAACGGGTCCTGTGACATACGAAAGTGCGATAATAGAGGACATGAATTCAGCCATTTCTAGCCAGCCTCTAAAAGGCATAAAAAACGACATACCAATAATAAAGTTAACTAAAACAGAGTAGCTAGGTATCCCTCTCGCGTTTACCGTCGATAAAAACTTAGGTAGCTGCTTGTTGGCGCTTAAGCCATAGAGTAATCGTGATGCGCTAGTCATAAAAACTAAGCCGGCAGCACAAGTTGAAATCAGTGCGCCTACGTAGAGTACAATGGACATCCAGTGTGCACCCACTGTTTGCAGTAGGCCAGCCAAAGGGCCTGCTTCGCCTGAAAAATGCAGTCCATGCCAACCATTGTTGAGTGATGAGGTAGGAAGTGCAGTGATGAAGCCAATTTGGAGCAATAGGTAGATGATGAGTACGATTACCAAGCTACCTAAAATCCCAATCATGATTGTTCGGTTAGGGTTTTTTGCCTCACCAGCTAGTTCAACGGCTTGTTTAAAGCCATTGAATGCGAACAAGATGCCACCCGTGGCTAGAGCTGCGAAAACACCTTTCCATCCAGATGGCAAGAAGCCACCGAGTTCGGGATTGTGAAAATTAGACGGGTGGTAGGAAACGGCTATTAAAACAACGGCAGTCATTGTGGGGATAACGATTTTGAAAAAAGAGAAAAAATTATTGAGTCGAGTGATAAGACGTATCGAGTAAACATTAATTAAGGAGAACATAACCATCATTAGCGTAGCCACACCGTAACCTAAAGGACTTAAGCTTACTGTAGCGTGATCGCCGACTGTCTTCATGAGCTTTGGCCAGTTATTCGCTGCATATTGCAGCAAAGCCTGCGTTTCAATAGCGGGTGCTGTCATGAGGCAGAACCAAGAGATCCAGCCAAAAAACAAACTAATAAAAGTACCATGTGTCAATTGGGGGAAGCGGGTGCTGCCACCGGTAATTGGGAGCATAGTGGTTAATTCAGCATAAGTGAGAGCGACAAGGATAACGAGTAATCCACCGGCTATCCAGGCGATGATGCCGGCAGGTCCTGCAATGCGGCCAACATACAATGCGCTAAATAAAAAACCTGAGCCGATCATAGCACTAATAGCTGACAACATAAGCCCTACTGGCCCTATTCCGCGACGGTAATTATGCCCACCTGCCATGAAAGCTCCTTAGTCTCAATTTCTATTTTTTTGCAAAGCCGAGATACTATCGCTTGAGCTTGTAACTGTCAATCTAAGCACGGGAAATTAAGGACCTCAGGGTGAATCGAAAAACCTTGATTTGTGCTGAGTCTGAGGCTGAAAATCGACTGGAAGTCGTGCTGTATTTTAGATACCGTTTAGTTGATTTAAAGCTGCTTAAGTTCCCTTAAACAGTCGTTTCAGCAAGAGGCCCCTTTCTTCGCAGAAATAGCAGGGGCTTCATCGCCTGAAGTAGACAGCATCTGGAGGGCGTGTTACGATTTTTACCTCTGAAAAAGGAGAAAGTTATGTCGGTTAAATACTGGGCTAAGTCTTTAGACAAAGCGGTTCCTTTGTATCTTTTTAAAGAGGCCTGTGAGCTTGAGTTGTTATGTAAAGATCAGGCGAGTTGGCAGCAATGGCTAAAGTCGACAGGCTTTGAGTTTTCTTCGGGTCAGGTTCTTTGCTTTCCCAGTGTGAAGGGAGAAATAGCCGCTGTGGTTGCTGTTGCCAGTGAAATAGAAAGCGCGTTTATGTATCTGAGCTTATATCAAAAAATACCCGCAGGTGTTTATCAGTTACAGCGTGTCGGTTGTGTTGAGTTCGAAGAGTCTTACAGGCGAGCTATTTTATTGTTTTCTCAAGCGGCATACGAATACACCTTAGAAGGAGATGAGCCTAAGGAATCCAAACTTCGTTTTGTTTTGCCTGAGACAATAAATTTTGATAAAGAACGAATTGCATTAGAGGCTATCGATCTGGTGCGTAATTTGATTAATGCGCCAGCCAATTACATGCAGCCACCCGATTTGTTTTTGGCGACTAATCGGTTGTGTGAAGAGTACGGAGCTGTGTTAACAGCGATCCAAGATCGTGATTTACTAGCTGCTGGTTATGAGGCAATTTATCGAGTTGGGCAGGTCGGCTCTGAGCCGCCTTGTCTATTAGATTTTAGTTGGGGAGATCCGTCGCATCCAGCTGTTACTTTGGTGGGTAAAGGTGTTTGTTTTGATTCGGGTGGTTTATCGTTGAAGCCTGCTAATGGCATGTTGACGATGAAAAAAGACATGGGTGGTGCAGCGCACGTCTTGGGTTTGGCGAAAATAATTATGGCTAATGGTCTGCCCGTTTCGTTGCGAGTTTTGATTCCTGCCGTAGAAAATGGTATTGGCAAAGGTGCTTATCGTCCAGGCGATGTATTACGTTATCAAAATGGTACGACTGTTGAGATTACAAATACGGATGCGGAAGGGCGCTTGATTTTAGCAGATGCGATATTGGCCGCTTGCAAAGGAAAAAAGCCAGAGCTGTTGATTGATTTTTCTACCTTAACGGGTGCTGCGCGTGTTGCAGTTGGCATGGATATTGCTGCATTTTTTACAACGCAGATCAATGAAATTCCAGACTTTATGAGTTTAGTCTCTGACCTGGCAGATCCAGTTTGGCCATTGCCGCTTCATTCAGGTTATAAGTCAGCGCTTAAAAGTCACATTGCCGACATGAGTAACTCTGCATGCTCAGCTCATGCGGGTGCAATTACAGCCGCTCTTTTTTTACGGCATTTTGTTCCGGATGATGTGCCTTGGTGGCATTTTGATGTCTCTGCTTGGGTTGAAGGGGCTAGGCCGGGTGGAGCAGCTATGGGTATTCGTGCAATGTATGCTTGGCTCGAAAAAAAATTCGGCTAAATGGTAATGGAGCTTGAGTTATCGCTAGAAATAAAATAAAAACGCTAACGTCAGAGCGGCCTAATTTGAAAAAACTTCGTCTGAATTAAGTGCAAGAAAAAAAGATGCTCGTGTGACGATGGCACAGATATTATCTGTGCTCTTTGTATCATCTTGAAAAAATCCTGATCAGTGGTTATAAAGCCGATTGTTTTTGGCAAATCTGAGATTAAAAATTAAATTTAAATTTGCTCCAAGATTTTTTATTTTTCATAAATAAACGGGCAGAATTGAAGTTAATAGTTAGGGTTTAGATATAAAATGTGTTAAAGGAGCGTATAGTATCCCTGATATCAAAATTTTTTCTTCCGTTGAGAATGAAAACGAGGATTGGTTAATCAGGCAAGTAAATTCAATCCTGGATATCCTTTTCAATTCTTCCATTGATACGAAATATAAGTTGAATAAGTTTAGAGAACTTCTTAAATTACTTGAAAAGAATAAAAAGAGCCATGCAGAAGCCATTGTTGCTCGCAGTGGTCTTTTAGACGATTCCCAAGACGAATTAAGCACGATGAAAGTGCGAATAGGCGACCCAGGCTTACATATAGAATTTATGCGTACTCGCATATCTGCTCAGGAAGAATCAGTATTTTTCGAGTTTCTGAAGTTTAAAGATCCTGATTTTGTAATCTGCGTAGTTGAGGTCATTCGAAAGCTAGCTCGTGTGCTTGCAAAAGATACGGGTCCATTGCCGAGATTTTACTTGTTTGCCTTGATACATTTGCTTAAGTATCCGTTCGAACACGATATTCATTTGTTCAACCGTGTTCTTAAAACTCTTGGAAAGCTCGCTTCTCTAAGTCAAAAAATTCAAAAAGACATAGTTACTATGGGTGGTAGGGATGTATTGTATTTAATATTGAATGATTCCTTGTTGTGCTGTCATTTTGAATTTATGGTGATAGTTTAATTTAATAACAGGGTAAGGCTCAGGGATTAAATAACTAAAGCTAAGACGGATGACCGAAATCCTATCTGCTGCGATTCATCCGGGTATTATTTGAGCCAATTCTGAGATGCGGCGATCGGTGATACATGTTTGGGACTTGAATTAGGGGATCTTTGGCGCTTGCGAATGGCTAACTTGGGTGGTAATCTAGCTCCCAACGTAGGCGCGTAGCTCAGTGGTAGAGCACTACCTTGACATGGTAGGGGTCGTTGGTTCAATTCCAATCGTGCCTACCATAAAAAAGGCTGAATTAAAGAAGGCTTCAAGCGGATTTTTAACGTCTAATTCCCCGTTAACGGAGAGCAGTTTTTCAGAAAATAAGACGCGAACCTTACAATCTCCTACGATTACCTAGCTTCGGCTCCTATTTTTGCACAAGCTAAATTAAATTTATCAGCTAGCCAATACGGGTATTGGAACTGAATTAATTAGGGTAGGTATGTTAGCGACTAGTTTTTTGAGTGCAAGCCTAATTAAACGTTATATGGTCTTCCCAGCAGCGAGTTATTTACCCTTTTTTTTTATCGTATCGTTGACAGTTGTCCTTTTTGCATTTTTTGTGTTGATTTTATCCTTAATAGTTCGATATGTAATGAAAAACAATCAGTTAATCGAGTAAATAGAGGCATTCTTGTATGGGTTCAAAATGCAGAAAGTCAGTTTAGGGCGAGAAAGGTTAGGCCAATTCACGTTTGAGGAGGTGTCGATCCAGAAGCTTTCGCAGAACTGATTTTATGCTATCCTAATGCGCTCATCCTTGGTGTATGGAATTTGGACGAATGCTAGTAGTGACTTTGCCTGATGGGCAGCAAAAAAAATTTGATGGGCCGGTAACAATCTGCGATGTAGCAGAATCCATGGGGCCTGGTTTCGCAAAGAAAGCGTTGGCAGCCTATATCGATGATACGCTCACAGATATGAATACAGTAATTACGAAGAATTCAGCGGTGAAATTAATTACCGCCAAAGACCCAGAAGGGCTGCGTATCATCCGTCACTCGACAGCACATTTGCTCGCGCAGGCGGTCAAGCGTTTATATCCTCATGCGCAAGTGACAATTGGTCCGGTTGTGGAGGATGGGTTTTATTATGATTTTGCATTAGAAAAACCATTTACCCCCGAGGATCTTCAAGCGATTGAAATAGAAATGCAAAACATTGTTCGTGAAAATATATCAGTATCTCGATTGGAAATGTCACGCGATGAAGCGATTGCCTTATTTGATGCAATGGGTGAAAAATACAAAGTGGAGATCATTCGAGACATCCCAGCGGATCAAGTGCTCTCTGTTTATCAACAGGGTGACTTCCACGATTTATGCCGTGGGCCACACGTGCCAAGAACTAGCTTTTTATCAGTATTTAAGCTGACAAAATTAGCCGGCGCTTACTGGCGTGGCGATAGTAGCAACCAAATGCTGCAGCGAGTTTATGGAACAGCCTGGGGTGATAAGAAAGATTTAACGCTTTATTTGAAAAAAATAGAAGAAGCCAAGCTTCGTGATCATCGTTTAGTGGCAAAAGCAATGGATTTATATCACTTGAGTGATTTAGCTCCCGGCATGGTATTTTGGCATCCAAAAGGGTGGAGCATTGTGCTAGCTATTCGCGAGTATATGCGTGATGTGCAGCGCAATTCTGGTTGCTATGAAGTCAATACGCCATCTCTGGTATCTGATGAGTTGTGGGAAAAATCAGGTCACAAATCTAAGTTTGGCGATGGGATGTTCAGCGTAAAAAGTGATAGTAAAGACTACACGGTTAAGCCAATGAATTGTCCGTGCCATGTCCAGATTTTCAATCAGGGAATTAAAAGCCATCGTGATTTACCGTTGCGTTTCGTTGAATTTGGTTCTTGTACGCGTAACGAGCCTTCGGGTACGCTGCATGGATTGTTGCGGTTACGTTCTTTTGTCCAGGATGATGGCCATACTTTTTGTACTGAAGATCAGATTGGTTCTGAAGTGAAGGTATTGATTGGACTGTTACAGAAGGTTTATCGAGATTTTGGATTCACGGATATTATGTACCGTTTATCCACCCGACCCGAAAAGCGCATGGGTTCAGATGAGGTTTGGTCAAAAGCAGAGTCGGCACTGGAAAATGCTTTAAATTCAGCAGGTGTTGATTGGCAAACACTGCCAGGGGAGGGAGCATTCTATGGTCCGAAAATTGAGTTTTCCTTGAGAGACTGTTTGGGCCGTGTTTGGCAATGTGGTACGGTACAAGTCGATTTTTCCATGCCAGAGCGGTTAGGGGCTGTTTATGTGGCTGAGGATGGAACGAAAAAAACACCGGTCATGTTACATCGTGCATTGTTGGGTTCATTTGAGCGCTTTATCGCGGTTTTGCTCGAGGAAACGATGGGTTGGCTCCCTGTTTGGTTGGCTCCGATTCAGGTTATGGTGTTAAATATTACAGATTTGCAGCGGAATTATGCAGAAGATTTAGTGCGTCAGTTAACTAAAGTCGGTATTCGTGTTCAAATAGACTTGAGAAACGAGAAAATTGGTTATAAGATTCGCGAACACACTTTGGCGAAGGTGCCTTACTTGCTTGTAGTTGGTGATCGTGAGGTTGAAACACAGCAAGTGTCCGTGCGACAAGCAGGGGCAAAGGACCAGGTGGTAAAGGGTGTCGATGAATTTATCGATTATTTGCAGACAGTAATAGCTGAAAAGCGTTCAGCGCGAGCTGAAGGAGAAAACAATTAGTAGTAAAACAACGCGAATCAATAACCAGATTCGGTGCCCAGAAGTTAGGGTAGTGGATGAAGAGGGTCAACAATTAGGGGTTATGCGTACCTCCGATGCTCAGCGAAGAGCCCGAGAGGTTGGAAAAGATTTGGTTGAAATACAGCCCAATGCCCAGCCGCCAGTTTGTAGGATTATGAATTTTGGTAAGTTTCAGTACGAGCAAAGTAAGCGGCGTGCTGAGCAAAAACGTAATCAAAAAGTAGCGACAGTTAAAGAAATTAAGTTTCGCCCAACAACAGATGTTGGTGATTATAAAGTCAAGTTTAAAAAAATAACTGATTTTCTAGTCCGTGGTGATAAAGTAAAGGCCACTGTTCGCTTTAGAGGGCGGGAAATGATGCACCGTGATTTGGGTATGGAGCTATTAGATCGCTTGAAAGCCGATCTCGCAGATATGGCTTTAATCGATCAACCAGCCAAGCTTGAGGGGCGTCAAATGACTATGCTCATGTCACCGGGAAAAGCTGCGCTTGAGGCAGCTAAAGAAGCAGAGCAAGAGGCTTTGAAAAAGACAGAGGAATAAATCTAAAAGTAGCGAATAGCTGGTTTGTCTGCTTTTTTACGGAGTATGGCCGCTCAAAGCTTCTTAGTTCGATGCTATTTCAGATCAAAATTTTGTTGGATTATGCGCCATCCTTTGATATGATTGGCGCCTTGCATGGTTATTGATTATTAGAAAGGGTGAGGAAAATGCCAAAATTAAAGTCGAGACGTGGATTACTGAAGAGAATTCGTCTGCTTAAAACAGGGAGGGTCAAGCGTGGTGTAGCTAACAAGCGCCATATTTTGACTAAAAAATCTCCGAAGCGGAAGCGTCAGCTTCGTGGTTTGGGCGTGGTCAGCAAAAATGATCAATCGTTGTTTAAACGTATGCTAAATAAAGGCACTATTAGATAGATTACGAAAGGAGAATACAATGGCAAGAGTAAAACGAGGTGTAACAGCCCGTGCTAGACACAAAAAGATCTTAAAGCAGGCAAAAGGCTATTATGGCGCTCGCTCACGAGTTTACCGTGTTGCGAAACAGGCCGTGATTAAAGCGGCTCAGTATGCTTACCGTGATCGTCATCAGAGAAAACGTCAGTTTCGTGCCCTGTGGATTATAAGAATCAATGCAGCAGCACGGTTGCATGGCTTATCCTATAGCTGTTTCATGAACGGGCTATCTAAAAGTGGAATTGAGTTGGATAGAAAAGTTCTAGCAGATATAGCTGTGAGAGATCCAGCTGGGTTTGAAACCTTAGCCAAACAAGCATCCGCCGCTCTATAGTCCAGCAGTTTTCCGCGAATCAGTTGGGTGTTTAGAACGGAATTCTTCTTTATAGTTGGTTAAGGTTTTCGACAAAGTTTTAAGGGGTGGTTGCTCTAAAAGGCACCCCCCTTTTTTTTTGAGAGGAGGGATAGTGATGGCTATGGAAGACGATTTGCAGAACTTACTGCAACAGCTAAAAAAAAGTACGGCTGAAGCAAAGTGCGAACAAGATCTCGAGGAGCTTCGGATCCAGTTTTTTGGCAAAAAAGGCGCGTTGACAGCTGCCTTAAAACAAATGGGTATGGTAATCCCCCAAGATCGGCCCAAGATCGGCCAATTAGTCAATACGATTCGTGATCAAATGCAGGTGGTTTTATGGGATCGGCAAAGAGTTTTGTTTGCTGAGTTGATGGTTGCTAAGTTAGAGTCTGAAAAAATTGATTTGACCTTGCCAGGTCGAGGTTCATCGCGAGGAAGCTTGCATCCGTTAACGCATATACGTGCACGAGTGATTCAGCTTTTTGCAGGGATGGGCTTTCGAGTTGCAGAAGGGCCAGAGATCGAAGACGAATATTATAACTTTGAAGCATTGAATATTCCGGCTAATCATCCAGCACGTGCCATGCAAGATACTTTTTATCTGGATGGCCAATATTTGTTGCGTACACAAACCTCTCCAGTGCAGATTCGTGAAATGCAGGCATGCGGTGTTCCCATTCGCTTGATTGCACCGGGTCGAGTTTATCGTCGTGATTCAGATCAAACACATACACCGATGTTTCATCAGGTTGAAGGTTTATTCGTTGAAAAAAACTGTAGTTTTGGGCAACTAAAAGGGTTGCTACAAGATTTTATGAGTCAATTCTTTGAAGAAGACTTGGAGTTGCGTTTTCGCCCTTCCTATTTTCCATTTACAGAGCCATCTGCAGAAGTAGATATTCGTTCACCTAAAACAGGTGAATGGTTGGAGGTGTTGGGTTGTGGGATGGTTCATCCTAATGTGTTACGCCAAGTCAATGTCGATCCAGATGAATATATGGGTTTTGCGTTTGGTATCGGGATGGATCGTTTAGCTATGTTGTATTACGGCATACCTGACTTGCGCATGATGTTCACGAACGATCTGCATTTTTTACAGCAGTTCTAATTTAGCCTGAAGGAAGAACCATGAAGATTAGTACATTATGGATGTCAGAAATTCTAAACCGCCCTATATCGCTTAAAGAATCAGTAAACAAACTGACAATGGCTGGCTTGGAAGTTGAGTCTATTGAACCGGCAGCAGCGAATTTTTCGGGTGTAGTGGTGGGGCATGTCGTAGAGAGAAAGCAGCACCCAGATGCAGATCGACTGAGTGTTTGTCGAGTCGATGTGGGAAGTGGTCAGGTACTCCAAATCGTTTGTGGCGCGCCGAATGTTCGCGAAGGTCTGAAGGTAGCCGTTGTGCAAGTTGGTGGTGTGCTTCCGGGTGAGTTTAAAATTAAAAAATCAACGTTACGTGGAGTTGAATCTAACGGTATGATTTGTTCAGCTAATGAATTGGGTTTGGGTGAAAGTGGAAATGGGATTATAGAATTATCGGAAGAAGCAACCATCGGCCAGGATTTTCGAGAATATTATCAACTAAACGATGAGGTGATGGATATTGCAATGACACCTAATCGAGGTGATTGTTTGAGTATGTTTGGTGTAGCTCGAGAGATATCAGCGCTAGATAAAATTGTTTGGCATGTACCTCATATTTTAGCCGTGAAGCCAACGGTGAAAAACATTCGAGGTGTCACGGTTGAATCGAAATTGGCCTGTCCTCGTTACGCAGGTCGACAGATAGATGGTCTAAATAAAGGATCAAAAACACCGTTTTGGATGGCTGAACGCTTGCGTCGTTTAGGTCAGCGTGCGATTGGTTTCGCAGTTGTGGACAGCATTAATTACGTGATGTTGGAAATGGGTCAGCCAATGCATGCCTTCGATGCTGAAAAACTCGATGGTAATTTGGTTATTCGATTATCCAAAGAAGAGGAGGTGCTCACTGTATTGGGTGGGCAAAGGGTTGCACTGAAGCCTGGTACATTGTTAGTGACGGATCAGTCATCTATTTTGGCTGTTGCGGGTGTTATGGGTGGTGAAGCCTCTGCTGTGACACAGGAAACAACATCTATTTTTTTAGAAAGTGCATTTTTCTCCAGTGAAGTCATTAGCCAATCGTCTAAACAAAACGGATTAAGAAGTGAGTCGTCTTATCGTTATGAGCGCGGTGTCGATTTTGGATTACAAGTTCAAGCGCTAGAGCGTGTTACTCAGTTAATCGTAGATTTATGTGGTGGAGAGGTTGGGCCGATTGTTGAAGCAGTTGCAACAGAAGGCTTGCCAAAACGTGACCCGATTGTTTTGCGCCAAAAATCGATTGTTCGCTATTTAGATGCAGAGTTACCAGCAATTGAGATACACCGAATGCTGAGCTCTTTGGGTATGATTGTGGAGGAAATAGATGATAATAGTTGGCGTGTGACCGCACCAAAATACCGATTTGATATTCAACAAGAAGTTGACTTAATTGAAGAGCTGATTCGTTTATACGGCTACAATCAAGTGCCCTACAAACCATTGATTGGTGAATTAATCATGCCATTAGATCTAGGCTCGAGGTTCCAAGCTCGTTTAATGCAGGCAAAAAATACATTGATGGAACGTGATTACTGCGAGGCTGTGACGTACAGTTTCGTGGAACCAGAGACGGAGATGCTTTTATCCAAAGATAAAAATGAAGCATTATCGCTGTTAAATCCGTTGGGGAAGGATATGTCAGTCATGCGCCGTAGTTTGCTGTCAGGGCTGCTATTGGCCATGCGGTATAATTTAAATCGGCAGCAATCGAGAGTGCGTCTATTTGAGCAAGGTAAGTGCTTTTTACCGAATGGTTTAGCCAATGCAGTTGTCCAAGAAGATAAGCTAGCTGGCGTGATAGCAGGTAACGTACATGAAAAACAATGGGGTGAGCAGGAACGACATGTCGATTTTTATGATATCAAACAAGATGTCACTCAGTTATTGTGCGCTTTAGATTTGGCTTATGACTGGACAAGTAGTGATCACCCAGCACTGCATCCGCACCAGCAGCAAAGTATTCAAATCGATGGAGTTGTTATTGGTTATATAGGGGCATTACACCCGGAACTCGTTGAACAGTTGGATCTCTCTATGCAGCCGTTTGTTTTTGAGCTCAATTGGTCAGCATTGTGTAAGCAGAGTCGACTGCAGTTTTTGGCTTTTTCGCGCTTCCCAGCAATTAAGCGAGATTTGTCTCTTGTAGTCAATGAAGGCGTAACAGCGTCAGAGATACGCGATGGTGTGTGTCAACTAGCCACTCCGTTATTGAAGAAGGTGGAAGTATTTGATATATATCGTAGTAGCCAGATCGGTCAGGGCAAGAAAAGTATTTCTTTGGAATTGCTTTTTCAGGATTGTTCACGAACACTGGTTGATGAGGAAATTGATAAGCTCATACAACGTATCGTTATTGGGTTAGCCAATGATTTTGGCACACAGTTAAGGGGTTGAAAATGGCATTGACAAAAGCAGAGCTTTCGGACCACTTATTCAGCAAGTTAGGATTGAACAAACGTGAAGCAAAAGAAATTGTTGAGCAGTTTTTTGAGGTAATGCGTGAGTCGCTTGCGCGTGGTGAAGAGGTTAAGTTGTCGGGATTTGGTAACTTCAAACCTAGAGACAAGACCGAGCGTCCAGGACGAAACCCTAAAACAGGTGAAGAAACACCGATCAAAGCGCGACGAGTTGTGACCTTTAAATCTGGCCAAAAATTACGTATTCGTGTAGAAGAAGCGTTGAAGGCAAATAAAGAGTTGGAAGGTGAGTAATAAAAGTGTTGAGCTACCACCGATCCCAGATAAAGTGTATTTTACGATTGGTGAAGTTTCTCAGTTGTGTGCTGTAAAAGCGCATGTTATTCGCTACTGGGAAACGGAATTTAAGCCGCTAAACCCTGTTCGGCGTCGTAATCGTAGATACTATCAACGAAAAGATATTGAGTTGATTCGTAAGATTTCTCGCTTGCTGTATGCAGAAGGCTATACGATTGATGGCGCTCGCCAGCGCTTGTTACAACAAGTAGAAAAAAAACGAACTCAAAAAGAAGTATCACTACAAGATTTACTCGTGAATTTGCGATGTATTTTAGACGATTTAAAGTGCTGAATAGGTTTTTGGTCTAAAGCGGTACGCTAGAGTCCACCAAGAATTTTTTTAGCTTGATTCTGTATTTTGAATTTATTCAATTACTTTTTTCGTGAAATGGAGATTTACTATAGAAATGCAAGCAACAGAACAATTAAAATTTAGATGGTTTGTGATTTTTTTGGTGGCCTTTATTTCAATGCTCGATTATATCGATCGCTCAGCATTGTCGTATGCAATTCCCTTGATTTCTAAAGAGTACGGTTTAACAGTCATTCAAAAAGGCTATATTTTTGGAGCTTTTGCTGTTGGTTATTTGATGACAACTTTGTGGAGTGGTGTTTTGGTAGATCGTTTTGGTGCACGCAATACGCTTGGAGTGGCTGTCATTTTTTGGGGGTTGTCGTTGATTGGGTGTGCCTTCTCGACTAATTTTATCGGGTTTTTTGTAGCACGTTTTTTCCTGGGAATTTCAGAAGGGCCGAATTTTCCATCCTTATCACGTGCAACAGGTAATTGGTTGTTAGAGCGTGAACGAGTTAAGGCACTGTCATGGGCTCTCGTTTCTGTTCCATTGGCTTTGGCTGTGGGAAGTGTGGTTGTAACCTATTTGATTCTCAACTTTGGTTGGCGTGAAATGTTTATTATTTTAGCCATCCTAAGTGTAATTTGGGTTCCTTTTTGGTTTTTTTTCTTTCGCGACAAACCAGAAAAAAGTAGTTACACGCATTACCAACCGTTACCTCCAGGTGAGTTTCAAGATCAGGTTAAACCAAAAGGAAAAGTGCCCTGGAAAATAATCATCTTTCACCCGACATTGTTGTCAACTTACTGGGCTTTTTTTGTGTTTGGTTATATGCTTTTTTTCTTTATGAGTTGGTTGCCGTCTTACTTGTCCAGAGCTTATCATTTGAATTTGCAATCTCAGGGAGTATTGACGTTTCTTCCTTGGGCGTGTGCTGCTGTTTTAATGATTCTAGTTGGATATTATGGTGATGCTCTGCATAAAAAAGGAATTTCCCGGCGTGTGACACGTTCTTGGTTTATAATGGGCACTTTATTTTTGTCAGCGCTGTCTTTGATTCCGATGCTACTGCATCCTAGTTTAATCGTCGCTATTATTTGTATATCCTTGGGTGTAGGAATTTTCATGAGTGCAAATGCTGCCTATTATGCGATTCCTCTCGACTGCATCCCTAAATGGACGGGTACTACAATTGGCTTAATGTGTGCTTGGTTTGCCCTGTCAGGAATAGTATCACCGATAATTACCAGTTGGCTGATTGAGAAAACTGGCGACTACCGTTCTGCTTTTGGTATTTTGATTGTGCTATGTATGAGTGCGATTGTGACCACCGGGATATTTAATTGGCCAGATGAAGTCGTTGATGTCTAACCCGTTTTCTGCTTGCAGCTTTTCATGGCATCGAGTACCATCACTCGGCCTATTGGATCGGGGCGTAGCGCAGCCTGGTAGCGCACTTGCATGGGGTGTAAGGGGTCGCAGGTTCAAATCCTGCCGTCCCGACCAGAATTTAAATCATGGCAATTTTTGGTTGCATGAGATCGGCCTTTTTATATTCTTTGGAAATTAGTCGAGTGGCAGCTTGTCTTAGGGGGCTTGATTTCTCTCTTTTTTCCGATTAGCTTTGTCGACGAGGACACGAGGTTTCCCGATTAGCTATAGAGGTAATGATGTCATTTAGTATTGTTATTCCGGCGCGTTTGGCGTCTAAACGTTTGCCAGGCAAGGTATTGCAGGATATTGCGGGTAAATCCATGTTGCAGCGTGTCTACGAATTGGCTCAGTCAACTTCAGCAGAGATGGTTTGTATTGCAACGGATTCACTAGAGGTCGAAGCTGCCGCTCACCAATTCGGAGCGACGGTTGTCATGACATCAGATGACCATTTAACAGGGACTGAACGAGTTGCAGAAGCAGTGAATGCATTGCCATTTGAGGGTAGTGATATTGTGATTTGTTTGCAAGCAGATGAACCACAAATGCCTCGCTCAGTGATTGAAGGTGTTGCTTTGCTATTGGAGAGTAACGAAACGATTAAGGTGGCGACACCCTGTCAACGTATTGAGTCAGGCAAAGAGCTCTTTGATCCATCAGTCGTCAAGGTAGTCATGAATGAGCGAGGTTGTGCTAGTTATTTCAGTCGCGCGCCAATACCTTGGAATCGAGATCATTTCGAGCTAGGACTTACGCCTGGTCGTCTCGAGGGTGAGTATTTTCGACATATTGGGCTTTATGGGTATCGAGTTGATTTTCTAAATCGATTTATTAGCTGGGAGCCTGCACCAACTGAAACGATTGAGTCGTTAGAACAGTTGCGAATTCTTTGGAATGGCGGAAAGATCCATATGGTTGTAGCTCAAGAGTTCGTTCCTGTTGGCGTTGATACTCAGTCAGATTTGGAACGAGTTAGAGCTGACCTAAAAGTTGAGGCTGCTTGCTAATTATTACCAAGTCCGTATAATTGCCCTAAAATTGATCGAGGGTCTATTATGCAGGATCATTTTCTAGCCTTAATTGAACAGATAGGTGAAGACCCAGCCCGTCCTGGACTGGTTAAGACCCCTGACCGCGCAGCTAAAGCCTATTCTTATCTAACCAGCGGGTATGGGCAGTCAATTTCTGAGATTGTCAACGATGCGTTATTTCCCATAGAAAATCGTTCCATGATCTTAGTGAAAGATATCGAGTTTTTTTCTTTGTGCGAGCACCATATGCTACCTTTTTGGGGAAAGGTGCATGTAGGTTATATTCCCACCGATAAAGTCATTGGTTTATCTAAAATCCCTCGAATTGTTGATGTGTTTGCACGGCGATTGCAAATTCAAGAAAATTTGGGTTATCAAATTGCAAAAACAATAATGGAAGTAACGGGTGGGTCTGGAGCGGCAGTGGTCATTGATGCACAGCATTTATGTATGATGATGCGAGGTGTTGAAAAGCAACACTCCTGTACAACCACGTGTTCGGTACTGGGTGGTTTTCAAGAAGATGCAAGAACTCGCCAAGAATTTTTTCAGCACTTACAGCGAAAGTAGGGAGACGATATGACGGCACGCGCATTAGATGGAAAGATGCTGGCAAAAAAAATAAAGGATAAATTGCGTGAAGAGGTAGTTACATTTTCGTTGAGGCCGAGTCTTCATGTGATTTTAGTGGGTGATGAAAAAGCATCGGCACGTTACGTGGCGTATAAAGAAAAAGCGTGTCAAGAAGTTGGAATTGAGTCCTACTGCCATCGATTATCAGCAGATACTAGCCAGGTTGAGCTCATTGAATTAATCGAAAAACTCAATGCGGATAAAAAAGTTCATGGAATTCTACTTCAGTTGCCGTTGCCAAAAAAAATTCGAGTGGGTGATGTAATTGAATTAATTGATCCCCAAAAAGATGTGGATGGGTTTCATCCCTATAATTTAGGTCGCTTAATGCAACGTCGTCCAGCTCTTCGACCTTGCACCCCTTATGGGGTGATTCAGTTGTTGAAAGAAACAGGTGAAAATTTATCGGGTAAAGTTGCATTGGTTGTGGGGGCCTCCAATATTGTCGGTCGACCGATGGTGATGGAGTTGTTACTGGAGAAATGCACAGTAGTTGTTGCGCATCGGTTTACAAAAAATTTAGAAGCCTTGGTTTCGCAAGCGGATATTTTAATTTCTGCTATCGGCAAGCCAGGAGTTTTGCAATCAGAATGGATTAAATCAGGAGCTATTGTGATTGATGTGGGAATTAATGAAGATGAAAATGGCCGCTTAATCGGCGATTTAGATTACGAAGCTGCTGAAAAAGTAGCCGGTTGGATTACACCAGTTCCCGGTGGTGTAGGACCTATGACCATTGCAATGTTGTTAGAAAATACCAGGATGGCATTTAAATGGAGCACTGGGTTAAGCAGCGATTGTTGGTGAATAAGATAGCAGCTAGCGGGCTTTAATTGTGAGAGAAGACGTTGTTGGTTATGGTCTTATTGTTTGCTCTTGTATTATCTCTTGTATTCCAGGATTGGAAAAAAACAGGGAGTGACGCAATAACCATTCTGTGATTTTAGATTTTTGACTTTGAAAGTTGGGTATAGGTTTCGCTTTTGGTAGTGTACTTAACCAAAGTAGGTAAGTGGATTCATGGACTCGACGATGATCGATGGGTATCGGCAGACAAATTTGCTCAATGTCCTCAATGGGTCCACGACAGTTTGGGCAGGGTGCTTTTTCCTGAGGGTGCTCTGCGGCCCATCTATGAATCGCTTTAAAAGAAAACGTGTGTCCGCAAGGTACGACACGGCCTGGGTGTTTAGGCACAGTTAACGTAATAGAGCATAGGGGGGGCGTGTAGCCCACTTCGTTTTTTGGCAGTGTTTGTAATACGGCATTTGCAATGGGGTTGTCACAAGACTCTCGTTTGCTTGATGTGAATAATCGCCTAGTCTTTCCTTCGGAGTAATGACCTATTAATAGAGTGCTTCGTAAGAAGAAGCAACTGCAAGCGCGGGATTGTTGAGGGTTGCGATTGAGCAGCAATTGCCACATCAAGCTATAGTCGACTTTTTCTAGCGGAGATTGAGCGTAATGCTCAGTTTCATCTTGCTCAGCCCAATGAGCAGGCAGATGCCCATCATGCAAATAGTGAGGGACTGGAGGGCTTTTTCGCCGCAGTTCAATGAGGGTAGCCAGTATCGGTATCATGCGAATAGTTTGTCGTCTAGTCAGTTCTGGTTTAGGTTTGTTTCGAAATAAGCTACAAAGAAACAGGTGTAGCTGAAAACACAACGTTTCATAGATTAGGCGTTGAAACTGCCAGCAATTAATTCGTGTTTGTTGGCAAATGACACAGAGCTCAAAAGCATCTTTTTTAGATAGCTCTTTGTTCATAGCTACATCCTTGTGATGATCGCGTTTTTTCAAACGAAATTTTTCCTAGCAGCTCTTGCTACTCGCTGATAATGGCTGCGTACGACTGAATTAACTATAGTTCATTCGCTCCTGGAGCGTTCATAGAGATTTCTTTTTTAGTACAATTATTACGCATACTAAGCTATTTTTCAGGTGGCACTTATCAAAGATTCGGTTTTCCAGTAGGATGGTGTTTTTTCAACGATTAGGTGGGGAAGTGATGGCGACCGAAGAGCTTTCTATCAACGAACAGATGATCCAGCGTCAATTAAAATTGTCTCAATGGCGAGAGCAGGGACAGGCGTTTCCCAATGATTTCAAGCGTGATGCGTTAGCAGCTGATCTCCAAGCAACATACAGTGAAAACTCTCAAGAGGAGCTGCAAGTGTTGGGAGTTCGGGTTTTCATTGCTGGTCGCATGATGACTCGTCGAGTGATGGGAAAAGCGAGTTTTGCGACTATTCAGGATAAAAGTGGTAAAATCCAGCTTTATGTGGCGCGTGATAATTTGCCGGAAGGAGTTTATGCAGAATTTAAAAAATGGGATTTAGGGGATATTGTTGCCGGTATTGGCGTGATCTTTAAAACCAAAACCGGTGAACTATCGGTGCAGGTAGACACCGTTCGTTTATTGACAAAGGCTCTGCGCCCGTTACCAGATAAATTTCATGGATTGCAAGACCAAGAGCAACGTTATCGCTATCGTTATTTGGATTTAATTGTGAATGAGCGATCGCGAGAGGTATTTAAGTTACGTAGCAAGCTTATTTCTGAGATGCGAAATTTCTTAGATGACCTGAATTTTATGGAAGTGGAAACACCGATGATGCACAGTGTTGCTGGTGGTGCGACTGCAAAGCCGTTTATGACGCATCACAATACATTAGACATGACGTTGTATTTACGGATTGCACCAGAATTATTTTTAAAGCGTTTGGTTGTTGGTGGCTTTGAACGCGTTTATGAGATTAATCGGAATTTTAGAAATGAAGGGATTTCAACACGTCACAATCCTGAATTTACGATGGTTGAGTTTTACCAAGCGTATGCAACTTATGAAGATCTAATGACCATGACAGAGGTTATGTTTTCTTCTCTGGCTAAAAAATTACTAGGAAAAACAGCATTAGAGTATCAAGAGCATCTCATTGAGTTGGGTGAAAAATTTGATCGTTTAACGGTAATAGAAGCTATTTTAAAATACGAGCCGTCCATTCGTCTTGAGCAGTTGGAATCTCTGGAAGGTGTTAGTGCTTTGTGTGAAAAGTATAAAATTAAGCATCCGATTGCCGCAGGACGAGGTAAGTTGCAAATGTTATTATTTGAAGAACTTGCCGAGAAACAGTTGATTCAGCCTACTTTCGTCACAGAATTTCCGATGGAAGTTTCACCATTGGCGCGTGCTAATGATGAAAATTCATTTGTGACAGATCGTTTTGAGCTCTACATTGCGGGTCATGAAATTGCGAATGGATTTTCTGAGTTGAATGACCCGGAAGATCAAGCTACGCGATTTAGAGCGCAGGTCGAAGAGGGTAAAGCCGGTGATGATGAGGCGATGAGTTACGATGAGGATTATATCATGGCACTTGAGCATGGGATGCCTCCTACAGCGGGAGAAGGAATTGGTATCGATCGATTAGTGATGCTATTTACCAATAGTCCGTCAATTCGGGAAGTGATTTTATTCCCACACTTGCGAAATAAATAAAGGGTTATTTAGCCAAGAATGGCTAGCTAGTTAGACGCACCCCATTAGCGATTAGGGTGTGATTGAGTGATTAATTGTAACTGAGTTCCAGCGCAGTACAGGTTATTTTCTAGGCCTTGTTCAGTAATAACAGCTAGGATAGATGTTTCCTTCGTTCCTTCGTTGTAAGAGCTATTTACACAGGTTCCAACAACGTTACCAACAGTATCTAGAATATCCGATCCAATACTTGGGCTTGGGTTCCCCAGTAGCTCTGCCCGATACAGTTGACGCTTCAGTTTCCCAAGGTTGCTCGTGCGTGCAATGACTTCTTGGCCCACATAACAGCCTTTTTTGAGACTCATCGCACCTATCTGGTTAAGTCCAATCATTTGTGGCAAAAAGGCTTCTTGCAGCTCTTTGCCAACGTCAACTAGTCCGGCCTCAATTAGTTGACGTTGATGAGCTTTTAGGCCGATAGGGTGGTGCGTTTTAATGAGCTTTTCCCACACAAAAATGGCTGAATCATCTGTCATGGCTAGAATTAACCAGCGGGGTTGCTTGCCATGTAGTCGTATGATTTGTAGCTCTTCATATTGCGCAGTTGTCATGGGTGACTGGGGTAGCCGAGGGAAACAGTCTTGAAGTGCTATCTCGCTGTCTGCTCCAGCGATCTCAAATAAGTGGTTTTTTTTTTCGGAAGGTAGGATGGTGAGTTTGGAAAAAAGAATGTACTTACGCAAACGATCAACGAGATCAGGCGAATTAGAGCTGGGGGAGATAGCACAGATACGATCGCTTTGTTTAACAAGCAGTAGGGTAGCAAAGATACGACCTTTGGGAGTGCAGTGGGCAGTCCATAGTGCTTGCTCAGGCGATAGCTGACGGACATCTCCACAGAGCTGACCCTGTAAAAAAGCAAGAGAGTCACGTCCTTGTACTATAAAAGTGTCCTGATGACATAAAAGAGTCATATATTGCCTATAGTCTAAAACCTGATTAGCCGTGATTTGAGTAGACTTCATTCCAGTCAGCGGTTGGAAGTCAGGATGATATTTAAGGAGATAGTTATTAAAATCAATCATGAGAAAGCTCAGGTAGCAGAGAACCTTAATTATTCTACAGTGAGATCTAAAATAGTGCCACGACTAAAGTTATCAGCGAGAAAAATCGTCACTTACACGATGACCTTATTTAGGTAGTCTTAAGCAATACGTGAAATGAGTCAAAAAATTCAGCTTTTTTTGTGTTTATCGGAATAGTAATTTCCTGTGAACAGGAAAAAAAATTGTTGGCAGTCATCGGGTTCAACCAGAATTTCAGTTATGATATAGATGTTGACAGTGAGTAGCCTCACTGCTAGATTGCCCATATTATGACCAACTGGAGTGGTTATGCTGTATAAAAAATATCAAAAAGACGCATGGGATGCTTTATTGAAATACTGTTTCAGGTTTGGTCAGCAGTGCCATCCCTGGGTTGTTTGGTTCATTACGTTATTATTTACGGTATTGCAGTTTCTTTCTCAGCTGACAACGGGTGTGATGGCGGGTTCTTTTGCCCATACATTTAAGCTTAATTCTCTATCACTGGGCTTGCTGGTAGCGGCTTATTATTTTATTTATGTGCCTATGCAGGGGCCTGCAGGTATGTTGTTAGACCGCTTCGGGCCTAGACTGTTATTAGCGGTAGGAGCGCTTGTTTTTTCTCTTGGATCAATTATTTTGGCTGTTTCCCCCGTATTATGGCTAGCGATTATAGCTAGAATGATAATGGGTTTAGGTGCGTCTTGTGCTTTTATTGGTTGTATTAATACAGCAACACGCTGGTTTCCTCGAAACTTAGTGATACGGTTGACCAGTGTTTTGGAGTTGGTTGGTATCACTGCGGTATTAATAGGTAACCACTATATTCCGTATGGTTTGAGTTATTTTGGGTGGCGTTCACTTATGATGGTTGCAGCAGGAGTGGCTGCAATGATGGGTATTGTAATTTGGGCGATTGTGCGTAACGAATCACCCTATGCAAAGACATTAAAGCCAGCAAAGTCATCGCACTCACAAAATGTGATTCGTCGGATGGGCTGGATAAAGTGCCTGCTGTCTATTTCTAGACGCAGTTCCATGTGGATTAATGGTTTTTACTGCGGCATTCTGTTTTCTTTTGTGTCTGTTTTTTCTGCCCTATGGGGTATACTTTATTTGCAAAAAGCCAAAGGCATTTCATTAACTACGGCTAGTCATGTAAATAATTTTTTATTATTAGGTGTCCTCGTTGGTTGCTTCGTGATGATTTTTATTCAAAAGCTCATAAAAAACGATATAAGAGTTATGCGAAATACAGCTTTTGCGATGGGTGTCATTAGTTTTTCTGTTCTTTTTTACGTGTATATGCCGATTTGGTTAATTGAGCTGAGTTTATTTTTATTGGGTATACTGTCTCCTGTTTATCTTCTTAACTTCAAAATTTGCGCATTATTATTGCCGGACTCATTGC
Source organism: Coxiellaceae bacterium (assembly GCA_044359385.1). Classification (GTDB taxonomy): domain Bacteria; phylum Pseudomonadota; class Gammaproteobacteria; order JAJRRL01; family JAJRRL01; genus JBIKMG01. The sequence goes on along the minus strand of JBIKMG010000021.1, from coordinate 1,561 downwards.
GGGCCTCGAGTACGGGCTTTACCAATATGATGATGATGGCTATTGCTCCTATTTTTCAGTTGGTTTTTGCAGGAATCGTAATGATTGCTGTGCATTATATGCCATATTTGGAAGCAGAACAGATTGGTATGGCGTTGTTTCCAGCGCTTATCTTTACGGCCGCTATTTTGATTTGTCGGATTAAGATTCCAAAAAATAGACCGATTCGCTAGTGCTTATTTATTTCTGTTTCAGATCTAAGATACTATCAGAAATGCCCACTGCTTTTGCGACGTCTTTATGCAGGAGGTGGCTAATGGCAACTAGGCTGAATAAGCCAGACAGTTCGTAACTCGCATTTACCTGTTTGGCAACCAGTAAAAATTTAGCTTGGTGCTCATTGATTGTTGTAATGATATGGCCGACTTTAGCGTGAACCAAGATAGCTTCATCCATAATCGGGATATGGGACAAAGGAGTCATGACTGCTTTAACCAGTAGATCGTTGTGGTGGATTCGTTGATTATTGGCTGCCGTGAGAGCCTTAGGTCCCATGAGATCGCTCGTGCTGAGTATGCCAACAACATGACGATCATTGTCTTCTACAACTAGTTCATGTGCGCTATCACGCTGCATTAGATATTCTGCATATTCTAATTTGTCAGATTGGGTGATAGTGCGGCAACGTTTTAGATGGTAATCCATGTAGATTTCATCAGCTGAGTCTTCTAGGTCTAGTAAACCTAATGGCCTTGGTTTCTTCATAGATTGATTGTTTGGTATTCTAATGGTTGGGAGGGCAGTAAATTTGGTCATATGAGCTCCTAAAGAGGTGAATCACGATAGATTATAGGCAGTTTCTGTCGTGACAGCAAAGCTATCAAGTGGACGCATAAAACTCATTAACAATCTAAAGGTTATATTCGAGTCAGATTTTTAAAAAATGGATGGGATTCAGCACAGGTTGCTCGTTTAAAGTTACGATGGATTAGCTCAATTGTATTAAGTGGTAAAAAGCAGGAGCAGCGCACTAAGTTGTGTGCTTTTAAAATATGGCCAGCTATAAATATCTAGTCAAGACTGAGTTCAGTGAGAAGGTATTCAAATTATTTTTTAAAGATCAGCGATTAAACTGTCGGCACACAGAATTTCTAAATTCAAATTTTCACGACGATTTGAGCCAGAAATAACCTGTTCCCATGGACTATAAAATGCCTTCAGCCACTTTCGGTAGATGAAGCTTAATAAATTTTCGACTCCCGCAAGATTCTTCGTGGCTTCGATCAGAGCTCATTCGTGAAGACTCGTTAGGTCATTGCAAACGCGGTTTTTTTTCTACAGGAAAAATTAGATCAGGTTGTTTGTATGAATAAAACAATGACAAGATATGGATCATATCCGCTCAATGAAGTTAGAAAAGTTCGAAACTTCCGCTATAGTATAATTATCATCTTAAGCTTTAAGGGGAGGCAACGATGACGCTTATTCGAAATTCAATATTAGGGTTATCTTTGCTCTGTGCATTTCCGTTTATTGAGGCTAAACCAGCTTCGACGGTTGCGCATCAGAAGATGGAATTTCT